>CAYLYN010000136.1:0-12298 GCA_964387565.1 uncultured Rikenellaceae bacterium
TCTTGTCAGCAATGCAATATCAGCATTGACCTTAAAAAATTCACCATCATAATCAGCGAGATCACTAAGCGGCATTGAAGCAAAAAGGAACTTTAATGCTTCACTTTGTTCCAAAGATAATCCTTTGTCAAGTACCGCAAAAAGTTCTGTTTCTCTGTTTTTTGCAAGCTCTTTCCTTTCAGTAAAAATTTCATCCACAAGCTCCCTGTAATCTCTGTTGGTAATGAGATGGTCCTCAGAACAGCTTGCTAAAAACAGTAAAATCAGTATTATCAGAACCGTTTTTACTTTTTCCATAAAGTAAGGAGATTGTCAGATATTTCCGCAGGAGTTTCGAACAACCAGCTCCGGGGGAATTGATACCTGTCGTTTGTATTTTCCTTTTCCTGAGTTCTTTACCTCGCTCCAGATCATATTAGCTACTTTGACTGACATGCCGGATAACTGTTTTTTCAATGCAGTAACCGGAGAGTACATAAGATCAAAACCAATGCCCTCTTCCATTGATATCAATGCTATATCCTGTGGAACACGAAGTTTTTTCCTCTTTAACAGTGACATAACAGGGTAAACCATTCCGGCATTCATAACTATCATTACATCTATCCTGTATGGTGGACGCAACAGATGTTCAAATTTACTAAAATCAATATCATCCCCGATAAGTGTATTATCAATTTCAACAATTACCGGTTTATTAAAAGATGATAATTTAGTCATTGCTTCTGTAACATAATGAATTTCAGAAGCATATAAATGTTTGAGTTTTCTGTCTGAAACTATTACAACATTCTTATACCCGAGTTTTGAGATATGATTTACAACAATAGATGCTCCAGCTGATGTATCGGTTGTGATAGTATTCAGACGTAAGGTTTTGCTGTTTTTTTCAAGAAGAATAAATGGATAATCATGTGTCCGAAGCGCCCTAATAGTATTCTCGTCAGCAGCATCGCCATAAAGGATCAGTCCGCTGTAGAATTTTCTAAAAGCTCCTATTAGTCTGTCATATCTCTGATCGTCAGTATCTTTAGTTATTATTGAAAATCCTACTCCGATGCTTGAAAAAGCTTTTTGAAGGAAAGGAGTAATCTGTATTACAAAAGGGTCATTGCAGGAGGGCACTACCATTCCAAGTATTCCCGGCTTATCTTCGACAGGAAGTGTTTCTGCTTCGCCTGCAGAGTTGCTAAAGAAGCCCATCTGCTTTGCCATTGCAAGCACCTTTTCCTGGGTATCTTTCTTTATTCCCTGTTCATCAGCTTTATTATTCAGGACTAGAGAGACTAAAGTACTGGATACGCCAAGCCTGGCTGCTAAATCTTTATTCTTAAATTTTTTCCCCATTTCCCCATGTGATAATGGATTAAAATTAAGACAATTTTTCGAGGTACTCTCTATTTTATAGATTTTTAACAAAAGAGGTATTTTTTGATTAATACCTCTTTTGTATAAATAATTATCTGAATTTATTTTTTAGGAGGATTTATTCCTCTCTGTCTTGCAGCATCTTCAAGTCGTTGCTGCCATTTGGATTTTTTAACAGGTTTCTTTTTATTTTCCTCGAGAGTGGCAAGTACTGCATCAGCATTTATGAATCGTTTTGAAACAATATTCTGAATGTAGGTAAGAATATTTGCAAGAAAATAATAGTATGTAAGTCCGGAAGAGAAGTTGTTGAGAATTAGCATAAACATTACAGGCATCATATACATCATCATTTTCATTCCGGGCTGATCTGAACCTGGCGAGGATCCTTGCATTTTCATTGTCAGCAAAGTTGAAGCTGTCATCAGAAGTGTAAATAAGCTTACATGACTTCCATAGAGAGGAATTGTAAACGGCAAATTCAGGATTGAGTCGTATGTTGAAAGATCCGTTGCCCAGAGGAAATGTTCCTGCCGCAATTCAATTGAAACAGGGAAGAATCTGAACATTGCAAAAAGAATAGGCATCTGAAGCAGCATTGGCAGGCATCCTCCCATCGGATTAACTCCTGCCCGTTTATAAAGATCCATTGTAGCCTGCTGCTTTTTAAGTGCATCTTCTTTTTTCGGAAATTTTTTACCAAGCTCATCCACCATTGGCTTAAGCACCTGCATCTTGGCAGTTGACTGAAAGCTCTTAAAAGTAAGAGGGAACAGAACAACTTTGATAATTATAGTAAGTATAAGTATTATTATTCCATAGTTCCCGATATAATTATCAAGCCAGTTAAATATCGGGATTATCATAAATCTGTTAATCCATCCGATAATGTTTCGGCCCAGGAATACTATTCTCTCAAGTTCCATCCCTTCTTTCCTGAGTGTGGTTATGGAGTTTGGTCCGTAATATAGCTTCATACTCAAAGAATTTGCAGTAGTAGCATTAAAAGGAACTCCAAGTTCAGAGGTATAGTACCTGGTATATTTTTCCGATGTAAGTGTCCGGGTTGAAGATATGCTTCCATTCAGGAAGAAATCGTTTGTTATTACAACCGAAGAAAAGAACTGATCCTGGAAAGCAACCCAGCTTAATTTAGTTGGAATATCCACTTCTTCAACCTCTTTTTTAGAGTTAAGCTTGAGCCCGGTTACTTCATCCTGGAAATATTTGTATTTTATTGTAGAATAGTTCTCTTCATTCTGACGTCCTTTTTCCTGTTGCGGTATATACATTTTCCAGTCAAGAGTAAGGCTGTTCTGGTTTGAAGCTATTATACCCTCCATTGACTTGAAAGAGACATCAAAATCAACCATATATTTATCAGGAGCAAGAGTATATTTGTATTCAATAAATTTTTCAGGTCCTGCCATCAGGCGAAGGATAACGCTTTTGGATTCTTCAGATGCATCAAAAATTTTACTTGTGTTCTCTGCTGTAAAGAAGAGATTATTGGTCTGAACTGCCCTGTTGTCTGTTGTGAAAAAGTTAAAACCAAAAACTGTTGAATCGCCTGAAAACAGAATGAGTGGTCGTGAATCATGGGTCTTGTAATCTTTCAGTCTGGCAGAATAGACACGTCCACCTTTTAAGGCTATTTTTAGTTCTATCTTATTGTTTTCAAGTGTAATATATTCATTTTCGCCTGAGGCAGCCGGTGCAAATACGCCATAATCATTTACAACTGCAGGCTGACTATTTGAAGTTTGGGTCGTTGAAATTTGTGGGGTCTGCTCCAGGGTTCTAGCAGAGTCTGCTACAGTTTTCTCTCCTGTGACTATACCAAGTTTCAGGTTTAATTCATTGATAATAGCTACCGTTTCGGGATTATTTGGCTTAAATCGCAGGGCATTAATATACTCAGCTCTCGCATTTTCCAGCTCCCCTTTGGAATAATATGATTCAGCAACCGTTATTGCTTCTTCAAAGCCTTTGTTAAGACGGCTGTTGTTATAGATACTAAAACCTATGAAAATAATGAAGATGAGAATAATTCCAGTTATTGTGTTTCGATCCATTCTTTTGGTTTAAAGTTATTTATTTATAAAGTGATTAAAATTATATAGAATCAATTAGCTTAAACATGCTTTTACAAAACTCAGAAAAAGAGGATGAGGATTCACAACAGTACTGCTATATTCAGGGTGAAACTGAACACCCACAAACCATTTATGATCTTTAAGTTCCATTATTTCAACCAGATTCGACTCAGGATTTATACCTACCGGGATCATACCTTTATTAATAAAATCTTCTGAATACTTATCGTTAAATTCGTACCTGTGTCTGTGTCTCTCTGTGATCTCCGCCTTTTTATATGCATCATAGGCTTTTGAACTCTTATCAGTGATAAGGCATTTGTATCCTCCAAGCCGCATAGTACCACCTTTGTCACTGATACTTTTTTGTTCTTCCATCAGGTCAATTACGGGATGTTGGGTTTTATGGTTTATCTCAGTAGAATGAGCTCCTTCAAGATTGAGAACATTTCGTGCAAATTCAATGACAGCACACTGCATTCCAAGGCAAATCCCGAAAAAAGGAATATTATTTTCACGTGCATATCTGGCAGTGAGAACTTTTCCTTCTATTCCTCTGGTACCAAACCCGGGAGCAACCAGTATTCCGTTCAGACCGCTAAGCCTGTCAGTAATATTATTCTCATTTATATCTTCTGAATGTATATACTCAATATCAATTTCACACTCATTCATAGCACCGCTATGAATAAATGATTCGGAAATTGATTTATATGCATCAGGAAGCTCAACATATTTTCCGACAATTCCAATTTTGATTGAGTTTTTAGGATTTTTAAGCTTTGTCAGAAACTCTCTCCATTCATCTAAACGCGGTTCAGTATCAGAAGGCAGTGCCAGTTTGCGCAATACGGTAACATCGAGCCCCTGTTCAAGCATTTTGATCGGAACCTCATATATTGTTGAAACATCAACTGATTCAATTACGGCATTCTCTTCAACGTTGCAGAACAGAGCAACCTTTCTTTTGAGCTCTGTGTTCAGCTGGCGGTCGGTTCTCAGAACCAATACATCGGGTTGAATACCGGTTTCGAGCAACTCTTTTACTGAATGTTGAGTTGGTTTGGTCTTGGATTCACCTGTTGAAGAGAGAAAAGGCACGAGGGTAAGATGAATAACCAGGCAGTTTTGTGCCCCCAGTTCCCATTTAAGCTGCCTTACAGATTCTATGTACGGAAGTGATTCAATATCGCCTACAGTACCACCTATTTCTGTAAGTACAATGTCAAATTTATTGCCTGAGCTGACCAGTTTTATTCTTCGTTTTATTTCATCTGTAATATGTGGAATTACCTGTACAGTTTTACCGAGGTAATCTCCTTTTCTTTCCTTATTTATAACTGACTGGTAGATTCTTCCTGTTGTGACATTATTTGCCTGGCTTGTAGGAACATTCAGAAATCTCTCGTAATGGCCTAGATCAAGATCTGTTTCAGCACCATCAAGAGTAACATAGCATTCCCCATGTTCATATGGATTGAGAGTACCCGGATCAACATTAATATATGGATCAAGCTTCTGGATTGTTACTGAATACCCACGTGCCTGTAAAAGTTTAGCCAGTGATGCTGAGATTATGCCTTTACCAAGTGAAGAGGTAACACCACCTGTAACGAAAACATACTTAACTTCTGCCACAGTCGAAATTATTTATAATAAACTATTTCAGATAAATATTACTAGTCATCAAGTCCGGACTGATCTATCATCCTGACCTTTTCCTCAAGAGTTTTGATCAGTTTTCTGGCATTCTCGATCTTATCTTTTACCTCCCTGATCATAGTATCTGCATTCGAAGATTTTGCAAAGAAGCCAATATTATTCTCCCATAGCACTATATCACCTTCAAGCTGCTTAATTTTAGTAACGAATTTATCTCTCTCGTTCCTTACCTTTCGTGATGCTTTAGGATTAGCCTTCAGATTATCAAGTTTGGTTCTGTACTTTAGTATAGTCTTGTCTTCATCAGCGATTTTAAGTCTGTCAAACTGATTATTCAAGGCATTCCTGTACCTGCTTGCAATCTCATCTTTCCTGTCAAATGGAACAAATCCTATCTCTGTCCATTTTCGCTGAAGTTCCTTGAGTCTTTCAAAAGATACCTGAACCTCGCCTCCGGGTTCAAATTTTTCAAGATCTTCAATAATAGCGAGTTTGGCTTTCAGATTATCCTCATAGGATGTATCAAGTTCATTGAAGTACTCTGTTTTCTTATTGAAAAAATGATCGCAGGCCTTTCTGAACCGTTTCCAGCATCGTTCTGACTGTTTCCTTGGTACCGGTCCGATTTCTTTCCATTCTTTCTGCAGTTTTATAAGGGCATCGGAGGTAGTTTTCCAGTCAGTACTATCCTGAAGTGCCTCAGCCTGAACACACAGATCAATCTTTTTCTGGAGATTATTTAACTGTAATTCCTTATTATCAGCATAGAAAGCTCTTTTCTTTTCAAAAAATTCATCACAGGCTTCCCTGAACCTCTGGTAAACTTTGTTATTTTGTTTCTTAGGAGCGAATCCGATAGTTCTCCATATCTTCTGCAGGTCAACTACTTTTTCTGCTTTATCATCAAAATCCCTGAAGTTCTTTATTTCTGTTTTATTTATAGCTTCAACCTCCTCACAGAGGGCTATTTTGGCATCAAGATTTTTCTTCTGATCATCTTTCTGTTTCTCAAAATACTCATGGTGCCTTTTGTTTATCTGGGCAGTAGCCTCCTTAAATCTGTCCCAGATATCATTTTTTGATTCCTGTGGAACAGGTCCTATCTCACGCCACTGGTTATGATATTCCTGCAAAGTTCTGAAAGCGTTTACAGGATTAGGCTCAAGAAGCAAAGTTTCTGCTTTTTCACAAAGCAGTACTTTTGATTCAAGATTCTTTTTAAGGTCAAGGTCTCTTAACTCCTTGTTGATTTTAATATAATCATAGAATACTTCTACAGTATGATGGTAATTCTCCCACAGGTCCTTCAGTGCTGCCTGAGGTACAACACCAACAGAATGCCATTCGTTCTGTAGTTCCCTGAAGTCATGAAATGTTTTATTTATTGACTCTTCCCTGTTAACAAGATCCTTTATCTTGTCAATAATATCATATTTCCTTTTAAGGTTTTCGTGTTTCTCAGCTTCCTGTATTTTGGTATAATCAGTCTTTTTCTCCCTGTACTTTTCAATCAGATGTTTCACCCTGGCATCATCAGGATCTACCCATGGCCTGTATTCTTCAATCTTTCCACCTTCTTCCAGGAATTTATTTTTCCTTTCGTCAGCCTCCTGCTTTAACTTCTTATAAAACAGACTTTTAATCCTGTCAACATCATTTCTTATTTCAGATGGAGGTCTGTTTTCAACCAGTAAAACCAGTGTCTCAACAAGATCGTGTTTGGAATAACCACTATAGTCAACAGGTGGAAGTTCTGAATCAGATGTATCACTCTCAGCCTCAATTGAAGGAATCTCATCCTCAGCTTTAGCGACAGAACGTTTCCTTTTCTTTGGTTTTTGAGGCACATCAGCCTCATTATCAGATTCTTCTGTCATGGCAGCAGGATGTATATCCTCAACTGCTTCTGACTTTTTCTTCTCATGTAATTTATCCTCAGTTCCGGCAACGTCGTCAGACGTTCCGGATTGTTCATCAAGAACAGATTCATCCGGATTTTTTTTTGTCATTTTCAATCCTTTTAGGTTCAGCTCGTTATCAAAGTGCGCCACCATGGAATTCCATGGAATTTTAAGAGTACGAAAATATTGAAATATTTAATAAAACTCAAAGAAATGAGTTAAATAAATGAATTGCGCTTATTATTGCGAGTCCAATACTGCAAGGGAATGAGGAAAGGGTTCAGAGTAAAAAATGACTCCCGGATATATTTATTCCTTATTGCCGGTACTCAGATTTTTATATTTTTACAATATGTTAACGCCACATATGACTTATTAAATCTTTTCAGGATGGATGTAAAAGACATTGTTATATATATTGCATTAGGTGTTTTTGCCGGATTCAGCATTTACAGGAAATATATTCGTAAAAATACAGCCGGGAAGTCTGAAAGCAACAGTAATTATCCGGGCAAGTCGATAACAGACGATGATTATGAACCATACTCCGATAAAGAGGATTAGTTCAGCGCTGGTTTTTTGTAATCAGGTTATTGTGTTGATAATAGAGTCGGGTTAGACGGGGAGAATGATCACTTTTCTAATGGATATTTCCACAAAGTGGCATTATTTTAATAACCCCCGGTGAAACCGGGGGTAAGGCTAAATAAATGATATTAAACCCTGAATGGGTTTAATATTGTCAAAACTTGAGTAAATTAGTACTCTCGCTGTATAACTATAAAATTAAAAATCATGTCAAGCTATCGTCAACATCTATATCATCTTGTTATAAGAACTAAGGATAGTCTCCCTGTTATAAATCAGGATCACTCTGGCCAACTTTACTCATATATTTCAGGCATTATAAAAAATAAAAACAGCCATTTATACTGGATAAATGGCGTGGAAAACCATTTTCATATACTCACTGATATGCATACCTCAATTGCACCTGCAGATTTTATTAAAGAGTTAAAAGTATCAACTTCGATTTGGATGAAAAAGGATAATCTTTTCCCACTATTCAAAGGCTGGTCCGATGGTTATGGTTCATTTACATGCTCATACAGAGATCTGGATAGGTTGGTTGACTATGTAAAGAGTCAGCGGGAGCATCATAAAAAACATACATTTGAACAGGAGTACAGACAGCTTATTGAAGAGTCGGGCCTGAAAATAGATGAAAGGTTTTTTCCCTGACAAATTCAGCTCCGTCAGAGCTGAAATTATGACATTTAGCATATACCCCCGGTTTCACCGGGGGTTATTAAAATATGGCTCTTTCAGAGCCTGTTGAAGGTCTCGTTATTTATCCTCTCTATTCAATAACAATTAGAAGTTCTTCCTTTAAACTCACAATATCTGTCAGTTAAATGCCGTGGAATGCCAGGTCAAATGAATAAAATCATTGCCACTACAGATGGCCAGAGAACAAGAAGAATTATATCTGATACTTCTCAAGTATTACCGAGGTGTCGCATTGGCAATTAAAATGCAATCCTTATTACAGAACTGGTTATACTTATATCAAATTGGAAGTTGTTACTTCACTAAATGTCAGAACGCAGCAAAGGTAATTTTTCTGGAAAGTCAACAACAGATGAGGATTATGAGGATTATGAGCCTTTCTCGGGCGATGACGATTAGATTAACGCCGATTTTTTGATGCCAGGTATTTCAGGGGGTTAACCAGTTTCTGAAGGAAACGAAGATCTTCCGTCAGAATTTCAGCAGTACCACTCATATTCTGTGTAAATTCAAGATTCTTGCCATACAGGGTTGTAAGACCATCAGGAAGATCTAATTCTATAATATATGTATCACCTGAGGGAACAAGAGACTTTGTCCTTATAGTACCTCTTACCATTCCATACTCCAGATAAGGATAGCTGCTCAGTTTTATATTTACCCTCTGTCCTGCCCTTACCTTGCCTGACCGCTGCATTTTCAGATTTATCCTGCCAAGGTAGTTACCAGTCACTTTTGGAACAACGTTCAGTACAGGCTCATCTTTCATTACAACCTGGTTTTCTTTCCAGTATTGAGTAAATGTTACTATTCCGTCAAAGGGTGATGTTAACAGATAATTGCTTTCCCATATTTTTATCTGGGCTTTGAGATTCATAAAGGATTCATTCAAAAGGGTAACAAGTTTTTCCTCCTCTTCAGTCTTTTTAATTTTATAATCGAGAAGTAATTGATTTTTGCCCGCGAGTTCAATTGACTTATCAGAGTAATCAAGTCTTACCTGCTGTAATTCAATATTTATTCTGATTAGTTCCTGGTGAGATTTTTCAATCTCACTATCCGGTATAACCTTATTTATATATAAAATTGAATCTCTTTTGTATCTTTTAACTTCAAGTTTCCTGTTCTCCTCAAACAGTCTTTCTTTTACTTTTAATCTGGCAAGATACTCTTCGACAGCATCAATCTCAGCAATAAGTGAATTTATTTTATTGCCATAATAATCGTTAGTAACATACGTATTAAGATCCGAAAGAATTTTAAGGAATGATCCGTAATAATTCTGGATCTCGCCAAGTTGAGAAAATACAGGTAAATTTTTATTCAATACCTCTTTTGGATAAGCTATGGAATCGATAGTATTTCTCAGGTCGCTTATCTCCCCGACAGATGCGGTTGTTTCCATTACCGCCAGTAACTGACCTGCTGAAACGCTGTCCTTGTCTTCAACAAGAAGGTATTTAATCTTTCCTGAAATCTTTGCAACAAGTGTGGCAGGAGGATTTGCAGTTGTAATTTCAACATGTGCCGGAATGATGTCCGGGTATTTTATTATCCAGGCAAAGAACAGGAAAAGCATAAAAACAATAAAAAGGACAAAATTTCCCCATACAAGGATCCCTGAAGGTGGATTTCCCATAATCTCTCTTACGGGCTCTGAATATAATATCTCATGTTTTCCTTCCTTCATATAACAACTTCAGCCTCCAAGTTCAAGCTGGTTTTTAACAAGATTAAAATAAACACCTTTATTCTCAATAAGACTTTCATGTGTACCAGTTTCAACAATCCTGCCACTATCTAGTACCACTATTTTGTCAGCATTTCTGACAGTACTTAACCTGTGCGCAACAATAATAACTGTTTTGCCTTCGAAAAAACCTGTAAGATTCTCAACAATAACCTTTTCATTATGAGCATCAAGTGAATTTGTTGCTTCATCAAAAATTATTACATCAGGATTCTTGTAAACGACCCTGGCTATAAGCAATCTCTGTTTCTGACCCTCGCTCAGACCATGTCCGTTTGCTCCTATTTTAGTATTGTAACCCAGAGGAAGTGAATCAATCAAGCCTCTGATGTTGGCAATTTCAACAGCCAGTGAAAGTCTTTCTTCATCAATTTCTTCCAGACCCGGAGCTATATTTGCAGCAATGGTATCAGGGAAAATGAATCCATCCTGCATCACAGCCCCTACCCTTTTTCTCCATGCTTTAAGGTTTATATTGGACAGATGAGTATCTCCAACAAGGATCTCTCCGCTTACTGGCTGATAAAAACCCAGAAGCATTTTAAGGAGAGTAGTTTTACCACTTCCACTTGCTCCTACAATTGCGGTTTTTCTGTTTTCTTCAATATAAAGATCAATATCTTTTACTGCAAATGGAGAATGCGGTCCTTCATACTGATAAGAAAGGTTATTAATGTATATATCCTTGTTTTCGGGAAGTTTACGGACCTTTGATTCAGGTTCTGCCTCCTCGCTTTCCATTTTATGAACCTCAGAGAGCCTGTCAAGACTCATTTTTGCATCCTGTGACATCTTAAAAAAACCAATCATCTGGCTAACTGGTACATTAAGCTGTCCTATAATATATTGAACAGCCAGCATCATCCCCAAAGTCATTTCGCCTTTCAAAACAGTAGTGGCAGCAATAATTGTAATAGTAATGTTTGAAATCTCATTTACCAGAGTTGCACCAGCTGCCTGTAACTGCAGGATGGACAATCCCTTAACCTTTAATCTGAAAAGTGAAGCCTGTATCTTTTCCCAGTCCCATCTGCTGTTTAGTTCATTCTGAGTCAGCTTAATTTCCTGCATCCCATTGACAATATTGATCAGCTTACTGCCCGACTCCGACATCTTTCTGAAGCGCTGGTGATCGAGACTGGCCCTGGAACGCATAAAAATTGATACCCATATTGTATAAAGGACCGCTCCTGCCAGAAAGACCATAAGGATCTTGACACTGTAAATAGCAAGGACTATCCCAAAAATGATCAGGTTAAAGAATGAGAACAATATGCTCAGACTGGCTGAAGTAAGAAATTCTTCAATCCGGTTATTATCCTCAATTCTCTGAAGTATATCTCCTGTAAGTCTGGCATCGAAAAAAGAAACCGGCAATGACATAAGTTTCTGAAGAAAATCGGATATCACGGCAACATTTACTCTTGATCCTATATGAAGAAGAAGCCATCCCCGTATAAACTCCACTGACATTCTTCCCAGTACAAGTGCAAGCTGTGCAAATAAGATCAGGTAAATAAATCCAAGATCATTATTATTCAGTCCAATGTCAATTACTGCCTGAGTCAGAAACGGAATTATCAGCTGGATAAAGCTGACAAGGATCAGACCCAGTATAAGCTGCAGGGAGAATTTCTGATATAATCTGAAATACTTAAAGAGGAACCTGAAACCTCCTGATTTGTCCTGTTCTATTTCATTGTCGTATATTGAAGGTGTCGGTTCTACTATTAAAACGAGTCCGACTTGTTCATCATTCTTAACGGTAGAAGCCCAGTTTTTTATAAATTCATCTCGTTTATATTTTACTAATCCGATACCCGGATCTGCAATCCATATCTTATTCTTCTTTATCTTATATACCACAACGAAATGTTTCTGCCGCCAGTGGACTATACATGGTAGAGGAACATTTTCACTTAGCAGTTCAAAGCTGATCTTCACCCCAATAGTTCTGAATCCAAGCGAGTCAGCCGCTTCTGATAGTCCGAGGAATGAAACCCCTTCCTTTGTAATAAAGCATCTCTTTCGCAATGATTCAAGTGAATGGTTTACGTTGTAATAGCCTGCAATCATCTTAAGGCAGGCAGGACCGCAATCCATTGCATCGGGTTGTTTCACGAAAGGGAATGACATATTCGCTTATTGGGTATAATTTTTAAAGTAAATATATTTATAATTTACCAAAGCATGACCTGAGGGCTTCAATTTGCCGCACTTCTCCATTTTTT
>CAYLYN010000137.1:0-12272 GCA_964387565.1 uncultured Rikenellaceae bacterium
CATGTCCTTTTGTATCTGCTCAATTAAGATTAACATAACAGTTATGAGGTTTCATATGTAATTTTTTAAATTAATTAACCTCCAGCTTTTATTCGCTGTTATTTATAATTTTATACATTAGAAACAGGAAACAATATTATCCTACGGTTATTTTCGCTTTTTTTTTAAGAAATTTATTTCTATAGGGCATACAGATGACTCAACTTGGAAAGATTTTAATAGTATCAGGCTTAATTCTTGTAATTGCGGGAGTGGCATTCTTATATGCCGGTGATAAGCTTAAATGGTTTGGAAACCTTCCTGGCGATATAAAGATTGTAAGAGAAAATGTAAGGTTCTATTTCCCTGTAACTACAATGATCATCATTAGTGTTCTGCTTTCTCTTCTGTTATGGCTGATCAGAAAGATTTTCTGATGATCAGTACCGGCCTCCCCTGTATCTGTTGCGGTTTCTATGTCTCATCCTGTTTCCCTGTCCGTCAGCCGGATCATTACTAAAAGTCTCATCAAACATCTGCTCAAGCAAGGGATACTGATCAGGCCGGCATATTTTTTTTAGATCCAGGTAATACCTGTATGTAAGTTTCTTAAGTTCACTGTGAAGAATACCAACAGAGTCGGATAACTGATTAAGCTTTGAAGTGTCAGGATCAGAACCTGACATTTCATTCAGCATCTCTCTTCTTAGATCTGCCAGCTCTGCATTAATCTCCCTGGCATTATTCCTGAAGATAGGATTGAAATTTTGAAATTGACTTAGCTGATCAGGGGTCAGAAGAAGATTTTCCTTAAAATATCTGCCGCTGAATCTTAAATTTCTCTCCTGCATAACTTCGTCATTCTTTGTTATATCCTCATTGTCAGGCTGAGATAGATACTTTTGGTAAATGAGGGTGGTTATAATTGAAAGATTCAGCACTGCAAGCACTATCACTCCCCAAAAAAGTAATGATTTCCGGTTATCTGCTTTCATTTGCTGGCGATTATTCCGTTATGAACAGGCTGAGCGACTCAATTTCAGCATCATTTATAAAGATAAGCTCATCTGGTACCTGTTTCGAAAGATAAAATGAACTGCTCATATTTCCTACACTAATTCCAAGAATAACTGCTACAATAATTGATGCAGCTACCAGAACTGGTCTGAGAACTCTTAAAGATAAAATTTCTGATTCTGAGCTGACTCTTTGTTTACCTTCAAGTTGCTCCATGATCTTTGAGGAGAGAAAGGGATTTGATTTGATTTTCTTCTCCTCACTAAAGACAAGTTCTGATAGTTCAGTTATAGCAAGTTGTTCCCTGCACTCAGCGCAGTTTTCAATATGATCATCAATCTCCTTTCTGAAATTGTCAGTCAGCCTTCCTTCAACATACTTGTCAAACTTATCCTGGTAATATCTACAATTCATTTTTCCTCATATATATTATTAGAAACTAAAATCCGTCAATTCCTTCGGTCATTTGTTATTTTTTTTACTTCCTGCTGTCAGTCTCGTACGCAGATTGGCTTTTGCTCTTTGAAGCAAGGCTTCTACTGCCCCTTCTGATTTCCCCATTATGTCAGCAATTTCTTTCTGCGAAAGATCCTCATATTTGCTAAGAATAATTGCTGTACGCTGATTATCAGGAAGTGAGTCGAGGGCTTTTTTTACCCGGGCCCGGTGCTCTTCCCCTATCAGAATGCTCTCAGGATCCTGTGACTCGTAAATCTCTGAAACAGGTATTGTATCGCTACCCGTACTCATCAGATCACTTAAATATCTAACAATGAAATTTTTCTTTTTCTCCCTTTCTCTGTTCAATGATGCATTTACTGCAATTCTGTATAACCATGTCGAAAAAGAAGACTCCATTCTGAACGTCTTCAACGACAAATAAGCCTTTATAAACACATCCTGGGTAATATCTTCAGCATCGGCACTGTTATGGACAAATCCCATACATGTCCGGAATACCATCTGCTGATAACGCTCAACAAGAATCCTGTATTCATTTTTGTTGCCTTCAATGATCCTTCTTATAATTTCATTGTCGTCAGTAACCATTTAATAATTATATCAGACAGATATCCTGCTAAGATTAATTTTTAGTAAATTTAAATCAAATAGGGGTAATAATAAGAAATGGAATTATCAATACTTAAGGATATTGTAATAATATTTGCACTATCCACTGTTGTTAACCTGATTTTCACAAGATTCAGGATTCCATCTGTTGTCGGTTACCTGCTGACAGGAATTATTGCAGGCCCGTATTTATTATCACTGGTTAGCGATTATCATAAGATAGAGCTTTTAGCTGAAATTGGTGTTGTCCTTTTGCTGTTCACCATTGGTCTGGAGTTCTCTTTGCAGCATTTACTAAAAATAAGAAAGATTGTATTTGCAGGAGGATTAATTCAGGTGACGGTAACTGCTTCTGTATTTTTCTTTGCTTCATATTTCTTTGGAATGAGCTGGCAGGCAGGATTGTTCATAGGATTCCTTGCTGCACTGAGCAGTTCAGCACTCGTGCTTAAAATCCTGCAGGAAAGGTCGGAGCTTACTTCCAACTATGGCAGAACAGTACTTGGCATCCTGATTTTCCAGGATCTGTTGCTTGCTCCGCTCCTGCTCTTTGGCAATCTGCTGACTGATACCTCAATGAATATGCCTGTTGAGATTTTAACTCTGACTGTAAAAGTTATAATTATTATAGGTCTGGTTTACGTGGGCAACAAATGGCTCCTGCCCAAAGTCCTCCATATGATAGCCCTTACAAAAAACCAGGAGCTGTTCATGATGAGTCTTTTTCTTGTCTGTTTTGCTATCGCCCTTCTTACCTCAAAATTCGGAATGTCACTGGCATTTGGGGCATTCCTTGCAGGGCTAATGGTATCCGAATCAGAATACAGTTACAATGCATTCGGTAACTTCCAGCCTATAAAGGATGTATTTGCCAGTTTTTTCTTTGTTTCAATAGGAATGCTCCTCAATATTTCTTTTGTTACAGATAATTACCTTCTCGTAATTTTTAGTGTGGTTCTTCTTCTTTTATTAAAAAGCATTATAGCTGCCGGTACCGGATTCATTCTCGGACACACGCTTCAGGGTACAATAATAATCGGACTTGCCCTGAGCCAGGTTGGTGAATTCTCCTTTATTCTCGCTAAAATTGGTTTCGATAATGCAATACTCCCTGAATTCTATTACCATCTTTTCCTTGCTGTTGCTGTTATAACAATGGCAATCACCCCATTTCTGTTCTATCTGGCACGACCGCTTACAAGAAACATAATGAAATTATCGTTACCTAAATATATTATAGAAGGGCTCTTCCCACTTAAAGAGGTTGAAATTCCTGATTTCACAAACCACCTTGTTATCATAGGTAAAGATGCCAGTGCCTTAAAGCTGTCGCGCATGGCACAACTTAATAAAATCCGCCATATTTCAATTATTTTCGATCCGGCTCTGGCGAGAGAAAAAATGAATGAAGGAGACCTGGTTGTTTACGGAGATGCCGTAAATGAACCTATACTGAGAAAGGCACATGTCGACACTGCTGACATTGTAGTGATATCAGTCGGCAGTGTTATACCATCAATGGCCATAATAGACAAAGTACGACAGATCAATAAAAATGTCTATATCGTGGTTCGTGCCACTCTCATTCAGAACATAGAGATTTTGTATAAAACAGGAGCAGACCAGGTTTTGCCCGAAAAACTTGAAATTGCCATCGATCTTCTTAACAGAATCCTTATTAAAAGACTTATCCCACAGAAAGAGGTGAACAGGATCCTGAACCACATCAGGAATACCAGTCTTGGCGAATTCAGTAAAAAAGATATTGTAAACCAACCATCAATACTTGATGAATTTCCCAATATAAATATAACAGCTGTGAAGATTGAAGAAGGATCCGCTGCTGAAAACAGGTCACTGCTGGAGCTTGACCTGAGAAAGAATACGGGCGTAACTCTTCTTGCAATCAGGAGGGGATCTGAAATATTGGAACACCCTGTACCGGATACCGTTTTCAAAAAAGAAGACATAACCTATCTTCTGGGTGATCCGGAACAGGTAAACTTTGCATCGGAACTGTTAAGGAAAAACCAGTAATTTTTATCACATAGTATGGAAGAGATTTTTAATCCGGTAATATCTGATCTAAACAATGAAGAGTTTAACTCTTTTAAAGCTATTCTTAAAGAAAAGGACACTTCTGAGATAGAAAACATAATAACTAAGTATATCTCCTATAAACCTGAAATGGCTGAAGCTGCTCTTTACGTGGCTGTTGACAGGGGGATTATCTCATATGACCTCAGGGAAAAAATAACGGAACAGATGAGACTGAATTTCTCAGAAAAATCGAAGTATGCCAGGCAGCTTATATGGGAGAAAAATAATGCTTTCAGAGAATATGTCGCACGCTACAGTGATGATCAGATATATGATATTATTGACAACCCTTCTGACATAGTTTTTGATGTTTATCATGCCGTACTTCTGATTGCAAGGGAGAGAGAGCTGATTTCTGACGAGGATTTTGAAAATCTGTTCAAAGAGGGAATCAGATCATCAAGAAATGAAAATGAGCTTTATGCCGACAGAATGAATGATTTATTCAGCGATACAGTTGAAGATGAACCGGTTCTGACTGATGAACAAATTGAGGGATATAAATCAAAATACTGGATCTGTCCTTCATGCAGGGAACTTGTTGACATAGATTTTGAAATTTGCTGGAAATGCCAGAGTGCAAAACCTGAAATTATCCGGCAACCCGACAGGGATGAGATAATCAGGGAGTTAAAACCTGTAAAAATCTTTTCGCCCGCGATAACAGGATTCGCTCTGATTGCAGCAGGGATTGGAATATTTCTAATGTCATTTGTACGATATTATTCAAGGTCAATCCCATGGAATCATCGTTATGTAACTCTTGCTTTTTCGGGATTCTTTTTGATCCTCGGTATAGCTTTTCTAGTTTTCAGGTCTAAATTCAGGTCAGACAGAAGTTAGCTTCCTAAAAATTCCATCTTCTGATCTTAAGACCGGATAAATTAAATTCCTCGTTTGATTCTTTAATAATCAGATAAACTACAGCACTGATAATTGCAGCAAAAAAACACCAGACAGAGGTAAGATATTCTTTATAAAAAACTCCTGTTAAGAGGCATGAAAAAAATGAAAGCGCTCCAAACAGGTTCATTCTTTTCACACTTGATATAAAAAGTGGAACCAGTGTTACGATTGCATATATTCCGAACGCTAATAAACCAATCTCTTTTGGGAAATTATTAATGTACTGAATGTGAAACTGATTTATCTGCGGATATACTTCCAGGTTAATCAGGCATACAGAATAATAAGCTGACAGCAAAATTCCTGTAATGGTCAGGAATTTCAGTATCCTTTTCTTTTTTATATCCTCTTCCATTTTATATGTTGCCAGTGGAATAAGCATAGGCCATGCAATCAGTGCCATCATAAGGAAAAAGTATGTTGCAGCAGATTGCAGCGTATCATATCCTCCCTGCCTGAGTGTTATCCAGATAATCCCTTCCGAAAACTGCTGGAAAGCAAAAAGGAGAGGTATTGTTGCGAACAATTTCTGAGACGGTTTATGAGACTCCCTGACTGTGGCATAACCTATGGCTGATAATACAGCACCTCCGGCAAAACTGGCACCTGCTGAAAAACACATCTTATTAATTTTTATATAGCTAAATTAAAAAAATTACAGGAATTAAATCTCATATAACTTACATGATATCTTCAATAAGTGTGTGATAAATAATAATCAATTACACAAAAGGATTTTCTCTCGAAAAGTCAGGCCTGTAATTTAAATTACTGTCCATATCCTGCAGCCATCCGTTTCTGAAACCGAGCTTCTCCATCTCTCTTGTAACAGCCTCATATTCTGAACTGTATATTGATCTTCCAAGATATTTCCGTTCATTAACAAATTTAGTCGGGTGATATTGTGACATCAGGGAGATATGAATTCCCGGAGATAACTCCTCAGCAATACTCCTCAGAACCTTAATACTCTCGTACGCATACCCGGGCAACACAAGATGCCTTATCAATATCCCGCTTTCAGCCCTTCCCTCATCATCCACCATCAGCTTTGATCCCTTCTGAAAATACATCCTCCTGAGAGCTTTCATCACAACATCGGGATAATCTGAAGCATCAGAAAACTCTCCTGCAATTTCAGGTGTCACATATTTATAATCCGGAAGATATATATCTATCAGTCCGTCAAGACTGTCAATAACTTCTGGCTTGTCATAACCATTTGTATTATAAACCATCAACGGCCTGAGGCCCCTTTCATTTAAACCTCTAATTATCGCCTTCACCTGTGGTACTACATGCGAAGGTGATACAAAACCTACAGCTCTTATTCCGGTTGAAAGAATCTTTTCAATTCTTTGCAAAGTATCCTCAAATGTATATCCACTCCCTGAATTGATTCTTCCGGGCCTGGATATCTCATGATTCTGGCAATATATACATCTGAGATTACATCCTGCAAAAAAGATATTACAAATCCCGTCTGGTCCGCTGATAACCGGCTCTTCTCCCCTGTGGATGCATATCGAGGCAATATTCATCCCGGCATCAGAACTGCAATATCCGCCTCCTCCGGCAAACCTGTCAGCACTGCATTCGCGGGGACATAACCGACAATCGGATAACAATGCCTTTTCTTCATTCGTGTACATACTTCAAAACTCCGGTTCATTAAAGTCGATGAAAACACAAAGATAGCACAGTGAGGTTACAAAGTCATTTTAAAACTAAAGCCAGGAACCGTTTTCTTACATTAAGATCGTCACTCCGGCTGACAAAATAATTGTTGCCGGTTTTCCTGTTATAGTCTCATTATCATAATATTTGTTTCAGATTTTGATAATTCCAAAAGAATGTGTAATTTTGCAAGCGAAATGAGGGGAATTGACACCTAGGGGACCAGAGTCCCCTATTTTATTATCAGTTTATAAAATGATTGAAAAGAACAAAATAGAGGAGATCATTAAACAGTTCATAAAAGGGACTGAACTCTTTCTTGTTTCAGTGAGGATAAGCAGTGCAAACAGGATAACTGTTCTTGCAGATAAGAAAGGTGGAATAACAATTGATGAATGCGTTTCAATTCACCGCAATATTGAAAACAACCTCGACCGTGATAATGAGGATTTTGAATTACAGGTATCATCTCCCGGTCTTGATAGTCCATTCCTTGTCATTGAGCAGTATTACAAGAATGAAGGCAGGAAAATAGAAGTAACAGATAATGAAGGAGCAAAACATTACGGGGTTCTAAAGAATGTTACTCCGGGAGGTTTTGAACTTGATACTGAGGTAAAAGTTAAAGGGAAGTCCAGGGAACTTAAAGAGGTATCATTTAACTTTGACCAGGTAAAATCGGCAAGAGTAGTTTTAACAATTAAATAATATTAGAGGTTTACACCAAATGGAAAATGTTAATTTGATCGACACTTTTTCGGAATTCAAGGAGTTAAAGAACATCGACAGGCCAACGATGATGAGTGTGCTTGAGGATGTTTTCAGGAGCATGCTGGCAAAAAAGTATGGTTCAGCTGATAATTTCGATATAATTGTCAATATCGACAAAGGTGATTTTGAGATATGGAGAAACAGGGTTGTAGTTTCAGATGAAGAATTTACTGATCCGGTAATACAGATACCACTGTCAAAAGCGAAGGAGATTGATGAAGATTATGAGATCGGGGAAGAGGTATCTGACGAGGTTAAGTTCCTTGATTTCGGAAGGAGGGCCATTTTATCACTGAGACAGAATCTGACTGCAAGAATCCTTGATCTTGAAAAGAATAACATCTATATAAAGTACAAGGACAGGATAGGTGATATCGTAACAGGAGAGGTTTACCAGGTATGGAAGAGAGAGATACTTGTCCTGGATGATGACAGTAATGAACTTATCCTGCCAAAAAGCGAACAGATTCCTTCCGACCATTTCCGAAAAGGAGATACAATAAGAGCTGTGGTAATAAAGGTGGAAATGAGAAACAATACTCCGTTCATTATACTCAGCCGCACATCACCGGTATTCCTTGAGAGGTTATTTGAACTTGAAGTTCCTGAGATATTTGATGGTTTGATTACTATCAAGAAGATTGTCAGGGTTCCCGGTGAACGTGCCAAGGTTGCAGTTGAATCATATGATGAGAGGATCGATCCGGTTGGTGCCTGCGTTGGCATGAAAGGTTCCAGGATACATGGAATAGTACGTGAATTACGCAATGAAAACATTGATGTTATAAACTATACTTCCAATAACCAGCTGTTCATACAGAGGGCACTCAGCCCTGCTAAAATCACATCAATCAAGATGGATGATGAGACAAAAAGAGCTGAGATCTTCCTTAAACCCAATGAGGTATCACTGGCTATTGGCAAAGGAGGTTTGAATATAAAGCTTGCAAGTCAGCTTACCGGTTATGAAATAGATGTTTACAGGGAGCCGGGAGGTGAAGATGAGGAAGATGTAAACCTTGAAGAATTCAAAGATGAGATAGATGAATGGATCATCGAGGAACTCAAGTCAATCGGATGTGACACTGCAAGAAGCGTTCTGAACCTCTCAATCAGCGATCTTGTTAAGAGAACTGACCTGGAGGAAGAAACTGTTAAAGAAGTAATTAACATACTTCGTGCTGAATTTGATTAACAATTAAATAGTTATTATTGTATCAACTGTTCAATTTTGAAGTTTAAATAAAGGCAAGGAATTTTTATGACTGATGATGTTAAGGCAACAAGATTAAGTAAAGCAGCCCGTGAATTTAATGTGGGGATTTCCACTATTGTGGAATTTCTGCATAAAAAGGGTTTCGATCTTGATCCAAACCCGAATACCAAACTTCCAAATGAAGCCTATATCCTGCTTGTGAAGGAATACAGCACTGATATAAGTGCAAAAAAGGAATCTGAAAAGCTTGTCTTTAAGGACCTTCATAAGAAAAAAGAGTCTGTCTCAATAGATGACGTGCCTGAAAAACCAGAAAGTGAAGATTTTGAGAAGGATACTGATATACTTGTTAAGGATTCCACCGTTCCAAAACCATCTGCGGAAATCAAAACTGAAATCAGAAAACCTGATATCAAACTTGTCGGGAAGATTGATCTTGATAAAGGTGCTAAACCAAAAACAGCTGAACTGAAGGCTGAGCCTGTCGTAAAGGAGGAAAAGCCTAAGCCGGAAGCCACTAAAAAAGAGACTGAGACTGCACCTAAGAAGGAAAAACCCGCTGAACCTGAAATTGTTGATGAAAAGAAACCCAAGACAAATATCGATCTTCACATCGTTGGCAAAATTGATCTTGAAACAATCAGGAAGGAAAGCAAACCGGCTAAAAAAGAAGATAAGAAAGTAAAAACCCCAAAGGAGGAGAAGATTGATAAGCCTGAACAGAAGAAGGAACCTGAACCGGTTAAAGATCTGAAAGAGGAGGTCATTGAAGATATACAGATTGAAGAAGTTATTGAGGATCTTATAGCTGCTGAAAGTGAGGAAGATGTTGTTGCTCTGTATAAAACTGATTTTAAAAAGCTTACAGGTCCACGAGTTGTGGGAAAAATAGACCTTCCTGTTGAGGAGAAGAAAAAATCATCTGCACATCAGCCTGTAAAGGTAGATGGTGATGACTTCAGAAAAAAGAAAAAGAGAAAAAGGATTCAGAAAGAGAAAGAGGTTGTTCCTCTTGCAACTCAGGATTCAAATGATAAAAAAGACAAATTTGCTCAGAAAAAGGTTATTAAGAAAAGACCTGTAAGGGCAGAAGTAAACGAAGAAGAGGTTCAGAAACAGATTAAGGAAACTCTAGCAAGACTCACAACCAAAGGAAAGTCAAAAGGATCGCGTTACAGGCGCGATAAAAGAGAGGCTATCAGTCTGAAACAGCAGGAAGAGGTTGACAGGATAGAACAGGAAAGGAATATACTGAAGGTAACAGAATTCGTTTCGGTAAATGAACTGGCCTCCATGATGAACATTCCGGTTACAGATATCATATCAACATGTATGAGTCTCGGATTATTCGTATCAATAAACCAGAGGCTGGATGCTGAGACTATGGCAATACTTGCAGATGAATTTGGTTTCAAAGTTGAATTTGTAAGTGCCGAACTTCAGGAAGCAGTAAAAGAGGTTGAAGATGAAGAAGAAGATCTTAAACCCCGACCGCCTATCGTTACCGTTATGGGACACGTTGACCATGGTAAAACTAAACTTCTCGACTATATAAGAAATGCCAACGTAATTGCTGGCGAAGCAGGAGGTATCACTCAGCATATCGGTGCATATGGAGTAATCCTGGAAGACGGAAGGCAGATTACATTCCTTGACACACCGGGGCATGAAGCATTTACTGCAATGCGTGCCAGGGGTGCCCAGACCACAGATATTGCTATTATTGTTGTCGCAGCTGACGATGGCGTTATGCCCCAGACAAAGGAAGCTATTAACCATGCATCAGCAGCAGGTGTTCCTATTGTATTTGCCATTAACAAAATAGATAAGCCTACTGCCAATCCCGATAAGATAAAGGAGGCACTTGCTGCCATGAATTATCTTGTTGAAGACTGGGGCGGTAAATACCAGTCTCAGGAGATTTCTGCAAAATCAGGGTTAAATATTGACCTTCTTCTCGAAAAAGTGCTCCTTGAAGCTGAAATGCTTGATCTGAAAGCAAATCCCGATAAACCTGCAACCGGAACAGTTATTGAATCTTCGCTTGACAAAGGAAGGGGATTCACTGCAACAATTCTGGTAAAAGCAGGAACATTAAGAGTAGGAGACATAATGCTTGCCGGAAGCTGCTTTGGTCATATAAAAGCCATGTACAATGAACGCGGACATAAGGTAAATGAGGTTGGTCCTGCCACACCTGCACTGATTCTTGGCCTCAATGGTGCTCCGCAGGCAGGTGACAAGTTCAATATCATGGATAGTGATCGGGAAGCTAAGGATATTGCAACAAAAAGAGCCCAGCTCCAGAGAGAACAGGGGCTTCGTACACAGAAACATATCACTCTCGACGAGATAGGTAGAAGAATAGCCATTGGAAATTTCCAGGAACTTAACATTATTGTAAAAGGTGATGTTGACGGATCTGTTGAAGCTCTCAGTGATTCGCTTATCAAACTCTCAACACCTCAGATTCAGCTTAATATAATACATAAGGCTGTAGGACAGATTTCAGAATCAGATGTTCTGCTTGCTGCAGCATCTAATGCCATTATTGTTGGATTCCAGGTCAGACCTTCACTGAGTGCCCGTAAACTTGCAGAGAAGGAAGAGATCGATATCCGTCTCTATTCAATTATCTATAATGCTATTGAGGAAATTAAATCCGCTATGGAAGGTATGCTTATGCCTGAAATGAAGGAAGAGATAGTGGCGACTCTTGAAATACGAGATATTTTCAAGGTAACGAAAGTTGGTACCGTTGCCGGATGTTATGTAAAAGAGGGAAAAATAACCAGGAATACAAAGGTCAGAGTAATCCGCGATGGTATTGTAATTTACACCGGAGAGCTTGGATCACTCAAGCGATTCAAGGATGATGTCAAAGAGGTTGTGGGAGGTTATGAATGCGGACTCAATATACTTAACTTCAACGACATAAAGGTCGGAGATGTTGTTGAGGGTTACCATGAGGTTGAAATTAAGAAATCACTGTAAAAAGGATACCTGCAACAGTTTTCCATCTGCATCAATCAGGGGAATAGCAGCAATCCTAAGACTACTGTAGATAAAGGTATTTGCAGAAAAAGTACCTCTTAAAGCAGTTCCTTGTATTTATCAGATGAGAGAAGAGCTGAAGTTTCTTCCTTATTTGAAATCTTCACTTTTATCAGCCATCCTTTACCATAAGGATCCTTATTTACCAGATCAGGAGAGTTCTCCAGTTCAGGATTAACCTCAAGCACTTCGCCACTGAGAGGCATGAATAAGTCTGAAACAGTTTTTACAGCTTCAATAGTACCAAATACCTCTTCCTTTTTTAGTGTTTCACCAACTGTTTCAATCTCTATAAATACAATGTCGCCCAGTTCACCCTGAGCAAAATCAGTAACTCCCACAAATCCGGTGTCTCCATCTATTCTTATCCATTCATGGTCTTTTGTATAGAGTAAATCAGCTGGTATATTCATGGCATTAGTGTTTTTATATTAGACTTTTTTTATTGATAATCAGTCCAAAAATATATAATTTTTTATTT
>CAYLYN010000138.1:0-12249 GCA_964387565.1 uncultured Rikenellaceae bacterium
GAAAAGAAGATTCCCGGTTTCGACCTTGGTAACAGTCCAACAGAGATACTTAAAACAGATCTTACCGGAAAAACAATCATACACACCACTACCGCAGGAACTCAAGGTCTCATAAATGCTTGCAATGCAGATGTTATTATTACAGGTAGCTTTGTTAATGCAGGCGCTGTGGTCAGCTATATCAGGCATATGGATCCTGAAATTGTTTATCTGGTCGCTATGGGGTACCGTGCAACATTGAGTTCTGAGGAAGATATTTTATGTGCCCAATTAATAAAGGAAAGACTGGAAGGAGGCTTTTCAATTAATGAGAATACAATTTCTGCACTTAAACAGACTTCAGGGAAGAGATTCTTCAGTAATGAGAATATTGACTTTTCTCCTCCTACAGATTTTTTTCTTTGTACAATGACAGACAGGTTCAACTTTGTGCTGGAAGCTCTCCGAAGGCCCGACGGAAATGTTTCGGTTATAAAAAAGGATCTATGATTAATTACGGATTAGATTGCGAACAGTATAATAATAACATGTTTTATATGCCATTCGCAATCCTGGCTGACTGAAAAAATCAGGAATCAAAAGATAGCCAAAATGTTTTTTCTTCTGTGTATCTCCCTGTAAGTACAGAACATACTCATCCTGTAGAAAACAAAGAAATATTTTGATCGTTTTCCTGATTCAAGACTCATTTCCATTCTTTCCCTGTACCTGATAAATACTGCGGCAAGCAGGAGTGATAGTCGGAATAACCTCAGGCGTCGATATGACCTGAGCATGGTAAGAGTATTACAAAAAGCCTTTTTGTCGGTTACTTTATCGTATAGCATACTCAGATTCTCAATACTAAGCTTTATCTTGTCAAGGTATTCCCTGTTTGATTCGAGTCCTTCATGTAACAGGCTGTTATCGATATGATAAATATTAATACCTGCATTCTTGAGCTGGAAGCTGAGCAAGGTGTCTTCATGGCCATATTGCCTGAGGTCTTCATAAAAACGAATTTTTGAAAATACAGATTTTGCAATCAGAACGTTAAATGTGGAGAAATCAGTATGAGGTCGTTTGTTTCTTTCTGAGGCTTTTTTCTCCTCTCTCCACTTTCCATATTTCCATCTGAGTAACTTGTCAGGATCTCCGGGAGGACTGCCCGAATATGTTATTCCACCGCAAATCACCTGTTCAGTTCCCATAGCAGTAATATATTTCAGCAGGTATGATTCAGCAGTACCTGAAAGCATCATATCGGCATCAATAAAAAGAAGGTAGTCGCCTGTTGCTTCCAGTGCCAGCCTGTTACGTGTTGCTGCCCTGCCAATATTTTTTTCTGAAGAGATCACCCTGACTCCTGTTCCTTCAAGTGAAAGAAATTTGCTTTTAAATTCAGGTGTTGAAGCATCGTCACCAATAAGAATCTCACAAAACTCAGGAACCTTTTCAAGGGCACCTCTCATGCTGTGAACAAGTGCAACAATATCGTAATTACATACCGGAATCAGCAGGGAGATCTTCATACTATGGTCTTCATTATTAAACCAAAAATACAATATATTTTCTTCATAATATAATTTTGATTCTAAAGGTATGAAGGAATCAGGTGTTAGTGATTTTGTCCGGTCCGATTCACTCTGATCAAATTAAATCTGATATTTTACATTATTTTGGTTAATTATGTAGATTCCATAATAATGAATCTGAATTTTTTGGCAAAGATATTGCAATGGCTAATTTTGCGTATATTTTTTAAAATGAAGAGCACATATGAGAAAACTCAGACTTCTTTTAGTAATTTCTCTTATTCCAGCCCTGGTTTTCGGCCAGTTAAAATCCGGCTATGAGATTAGTCTCACAATAAACGGTCTGAGAGACTCAACAGTATATCTTGCATATCACCTTGGCGAGAAGCAATATATAAGTGATTCAATTAAACTTGATAATTCAGGTAAGGCGACAATCAACGGACAGGAGCAATTACAGCATGGAATTTATATGATAGTACTGCCCGGAAGAAATTATTTTGAAATGCTTATGTCGGAGGACCAGATATTCAGTGTAAGCTGCGATTATAAAGATTACTTTAATACACTTAAGTTTACTGGTTCAGATGAGAATACTTCATTTATTGCATACCAGAAAAAATGGGGAAAGCTGCAGGAACAAATGTCAGCTATTGTAAAAAGAGGACAGAACAACAAAGACAACAAGGATTCTCTTAGTGTTATCAGTGAACTGCAAATTAAGCAGGAGAAGGTAATGAAGGATTATCTTAACAGTGTGGTAAATGAGAATAAGGGCAATATGCTGGGAACCCTTGTAAAAGCTATTTTGCCAATTGAAATCCCTGATTTTCAGATTCCTGCTTCAACCAGGAATCCCGATTCACTCAGATGGGTACTGAATTATAATTATAATAAGGATCATTTCTTTGATAGGATCAGTTTAACAGATGAACGCCTGATAAGAACACCGATACTGCATGCCAAGCTCAATACATTTTTTACAAATGTGGTAATTCAGGCCCCGGATTCGATAAACAAGGAAATTGACAGGATAATAGCTAAATGCAAGGATAATTACAAGGTATTTCAGTTCGTTTCAGTCTATTTGTTCAATCATTTCCGCACCAGTGAGATAATGGGGCATGATGCAGTAATGGTCAAGCTCGCGGATGATATCTACCTTACAAACAAAGCTGACTGGGTTTCCAGGGAGTTTAAGGATGACCTTCACAAACAGATAGAACTGATCAGGCCAAATCTGATAGGAAAAAAGGCTCAGAACCTGGTTATGGATTCATATAAGGGAATTTTTGTATCGCTTTATGATGTGGAGAAGGAGTTCACTATACTCTATTTCTGGGAACCTGATTGCGGACATTGCAAGGAAGCTACCCCTAAACTTAAAGCATTTTATGAGAAGGCCAAGAATGATAACATTGAAGTATTCGCCGTATGTACCACAGCAGAAAAAGAAAAATGGTCAAAATATATTGAAGAGAATCAACTTACCTGGATTAATGGCTGGGATCCGAATCGTAGTTCTCACTTTGACTACTATTTTAATGTGCAATCAACACCAATGGTCTACATACTGGACAGGGATAAAAAGATAATTGCTAAGAAGTTATCTGTTGAAAATATAGATTCATTCATCGAAAACTACAGAAAATACTTCAGATAGAAAGCTGCTCAAGTCTGCATAGAGCATCAGCCAGATCATAAACAGTTTTAAACTCTGATGTTGTATCTCCCTTTACAAGATACCAGTATTTATAATTTCCTGAAGGCACAATAATATATGGTTCTGTTTTTTTCTTTGAAACTGAGAATCCTGACCTGTTTACTGCTTTTTCTGTCCAGTGCCGGAATATCCCCTCCCCTTCTATATATATGGCACTTTGTTTACTGCCCAGCAAGGTAAAGGTTCCATGGTCAGAATTATAACGTGCCGGTGATGAATCAAATATGTGGTCAAATTCTCCCTGAATCATAAGATCCTCAGGAGCTCCTTCAACCAGGCCTGTATCTTTAAGAAGCCATATCTTATCAGCCTGGCTTAATGCCATCTGTAAATCATGTGTTGAGAAAATAATTGTTTTGCCGGAAGTTTTTACCAGGTTATGAAGCAAATAGAGTATTTCAAACTTACTCCCGATATCAAGAAAAGCAGTAGGTTCATCCATAACCATTAATCCGGTATCCTGGGCAAGTATTCTGGCAATCATTGCTCTCTGTCTCTCACCATCAGACAATTCACCAATAAAACGTGACGAAAATGATGTCATCCCGGTATTGCTGATCGCTTCCAGTATTTTATCATGATTTTCCTGGTCAATTCTTCCCGACCAGTTTGTATAGGGATATCGTCCAAGGGCTACCAGATCATAAACATTCATGTTAGTTGCCCTGACTATTTCAGTTGAGATAAAACCTGCCTTTCGTGCAAGTTCCATACGTGAATACTCAGAAATATCTTTCCCTTCATATAGTATTTTACCACCTAGTGATGCTTGAAGACCGATGATTGTCCTTAGCAGAGTGCTTTTACCTACACCGTTTTTACCTATTACTGCTATCAGCTCTCCCTTTAAAGCATTGGAATTTAGCTCATCCATAATGACCTTATCTTTACCTCCGGCATGATAACCAATACGGAGAGCTTCAATTGTCAATATCTTTTCTTTCCTTTCCATTAGTAAATACCGGAGTATCTTCTGTTTCTAAGAATTACCCATATAACAACAGGAATACCAATCAGTGATGTTACTGCATTCAGTGGAAGAACCTTTTCTGATCCCGGAAGCTGAGAAATAATATCACTGATGAGCATTACTGCACCACCAATAAGTATAGTGCCGGGTATCAGTATTTTATGATCGGATGTTCTGAATAATATCCTGGCCATATGAGGGACAGCTATCCCGATAAATCCAATAGGTCCGCAAAATGCTGTCACGCTTCCTGCAAGAATGCTGGTACATGCGAATACAACTACCCTTGCAAGTTTTACATTAAGACCAATACTACCTGCATAATTCTCCCCCAGCAACAATGCATTCAGCATCTTGGAAGAGATAAAACTTAACACAATACCCACTGCGACTGAGATTGAAAGAACCGTCAGTTGATCTGATGTCAGATTTCCAAGGCTTCCCATAGTCCATATAACATAAGCCTTCAGAAGTGATTCACTGCTGAAATACTGCATTAATATCACTATTGCCGATATGCCACTGGACAACATTATGCCAAGGATAAGAATTGTCATTATCTCCTTTATACGAGAGGCAATAAACAGAATAACTATCATTATAGCGCCAGCACCTGCCCATGAAGCTGCAACAAGGATCCAGTTGCCAAATCCCTCAAGAGCCTGGGGTGATATGCTCACTGAGAAACCGAGTATCACAAACGCCACACCAAGACTTGCTCCTGAGGTAATACCAAGAACATCAGGTCCTGCCATAGGATTCCTGAATATAGTCTGCATCTGAAGACCACTGAGTGAAAGACCAATGCCAACCAGCAGAGCGGTTGTTGCCTTTGGAAACCTGAACTTAAATAAGATCATCTCGAGTTGATCATTTCCACCTGAGAAGATTGCATTCCAGACTTCACCAGCAGTAAAGGTTACCGAGCCCAGAAAAATATCAAGTACAAAAAAAAGTCCTGCAAGCAGGGCCAGTAAAATGAAGATAAGATATTTCTGCCCTGTTGATGAGAATAATTTCCCTGGTATATCGTTCTTTATACTCAAAAAATATTAGTTAGTTGATTTTCTGATAATAATATAGTTTATGATCAGGAAAAAGTTCAGGATGCAATATTGAAGCCATATCCATAAGGATCAGATGAGGCTTAACTGCACCACTCTCCCAGTAATCATTTCCACCCGATGAATTGATTCGTTTATTGTTATTATAAAGATTACCGTTTTTGAAACTTTTCAGATCAGTAAGGCGTTTATCAACCCTTCCTATCTCACTACTTCCAGTTACAGTTCCAATGTTGAGCCAGTAATCTGCATTCATAGCCGCAATGTAAACATTTTCAAGTCCGTAAGGCATTGACATTGCAGAAACAGTATTTTTCCAGATATAGTTACCTCCTGCATCCTCAATTAGTTTGCTGACGAATGAATTTCCCGGAGAAACATACCATGTTTCCTTAAATGGTAACCCAAGCAGGACAGACGGTGCAGGTTTCTTACTATTTCTGACTATATTTTTAATTCTGCTATACTCCAGCATTTCCGCCTGAAAAATACTGTCAGCCAGTTCTTCCTTACAAAAAAGTGAACCAAAGAGTTTAATCCATTCGGCTTTGGCCAGAGGTTCAGTTTCGAGATAATCGCCATTGAACATTATTTTAATGCCCATCTCACGAATTTTATTTACATGTCCGGCTGATTCGCTACCAATTCCATACATCATAACAATATCAGGAGATAGTTTTATTATTAATTCCTGATTCATGCTTGTTTCATAACCAACTTCACTTACCATACCTTTTTTTGTCATAGCTGATATTTCCGGATCGTAAACGAAACTGACTCCTGATAGTCCTTTGATTAAATTTCCTTTTCCTAATGCAGCTATCATTCCAACATGCGTAGTTGACATACAGACTATGCTTTCAACCGGTACATAGATTACTTTTGTCTGATCAATTTCCCAGGGAACAGTTGTACCTCTTTTTACAAGATAGTGTACAAAGCTTATCCCTTCAGCACCCTGCCAGGGATTTTTTATTGTAACTACCGAATAATTCTCTTTTTTTTCAATGGTTAATCCCTTAGCTGAAACAACAATGTTAGCTCCTGATGAATCATTTTCAGCGTTTGGAATTCCTTTCCTTCCCTTGCATGAAATGAAGGTCGCTGCAAGTAGAAAGAGTAGTAATAACCTGCATATTTTTTTAATCACACCAGGAAGAATGATTATTCTCATCATCAGTTGAAGTCGGGATTGAGACTGAAAGTTAGCATACCAGGTATAATATCAGCGAGTTCATCATCTTCAGGAGATCCCTTGCTGCTATAACGAAGAAGATGTCCTTTCTGCTGATAATCAACGGCATCAGTCACCAGGATATCAGTATTAACAGGATTCACTGCCATTTTATAGAAGATGTGGCCTGATTCCGGAATAAAGGGTGCTGAGGGTACTTCAGAGGCATCAATTTTTATTTTTCTCACACCTGTTTCCAGGTAGTAAAGTGTGGAACCGGTTCCGTCTATCTGCAGACAAGATGGTGAGGAGAGCTTAGAAGGAAAGACCAGTCTTTTTTCAATTTCCAGCGATGAAGTATTAACTGCAATGAGTTCAGCATTATTTTCTCTGGCCCATCCCCCATTGCATAGTATCCATAATGTCTTGTTCCTGTCAATCACCATACTCTCAGGTTCCATTGCTACCTGAATTGAATCAATAAGTTTGTCATTATCGGTATCTACTACCATTACATAGTCACCTCCTATCCAGTTGGCAATAAATGCCCTGTTCCTGACGGATACAATTGCTTCGGAAGAACGATGGATGTTAATAAAACCTGAGACTGAATTATCTGAAAGGTCTATAACTGTAACTGAATTAGAATACATGCTTGAAACATAAGCCTTTGCACTACTTATAATTGATATATTGCGGGGAGTATTGAGATCAGAAATTGTTTTTACAGATTCCAGAGTATTCTTTTTAACAACTTCTATTTTACCGGAATTATTTACGACAATATAAATACGTTCTCCGGATATTGCGAGTGAGTTTGGCACGTCACCAAGTGGACGCCCGTTTGTATTCAGAAAAATGTCATTATATATCCTTAGCGAATCATATGAATAAAACGACAATGAACCGTTGCCGCCCATAAAATTCCCCTCATTTACCAGAAACAGACCATTTCCCGTCAGAAAAGATCCTGATCCATCCTTTTCCTTTGTACATGAAATAAATGAAATAACAACAGCAATCAGGAGAAATAAATTTTTCATACTTAATTAATAAATTGGAATAATAATTTTACAGAATAATAACGCCCAGGCTGAGGATAATAAGCAATTGTCTGATAACTGATATTAAAAAGATTATCTACAGAAAGTCCAAGTGAAATATTGTTTGTTTTATGATGAAACATATAGCCTGAGGAGACAGAATTAAGCAGGTAAGCAGGCAGACCGGATGAATTATCTGATGTTGTATATTTATAACCAGTATATGAAGATCTCAAGTTTGCATAAAATCCTGAAAAGGCAAGTCTGAATGAAGCATTAGCCATGTGCTCAGGCACATATATCAGCTGTTTTCCTATTGATTCATCATTCTGAATATCTGATTGTTTAGTTGTGGAATTGGTATATGCATATGAAACTTTCAAAGCGGCAGTCAGATTATTGATATTACATATGAGAGATGCTGAAGATTCTAAACCTGAAGTATTGACATTTTTTACATTATCAGCAGTCCAGTATGAATAGATCCCGGGTCTCCACTGAATCAAATCAGTTATTGTATTGTGATAAAGTGCAAGATCAAATTTTAGCATAAGAGGTGATAAAATCTGCTTCGTCATTTCATAAATCAGCTCATAAGTATATGCAATTTCGTTTCTCAGATCAGGATTACCTCCGGGCAACCAGAAGAGATCGTTCATCGAAGGCAGTCTCGAATTTCTTGAAAAATTTGTCTTCAGGTAGTAATCTTTGGCATCAGATAATTTTAACTGCAGTCCGGCAGAAAAATCCGGAGCAGATAGTGTTCTGTCCTGCAGTATCTCTTTAACAAGAATGGCAGCACCAATGTTTCCTTTACTGTTTATTTCTGTCATAGCTGAAAGTGAGGCTACATTTCTTGCTGCTTTCGTGGCGCCATAGTTTTCTGTATTTATGGTGGTGCACTCGTTTTCCAGGAATATTTTCATTTTTACATATTCTCCTATGGAATTAGTAAAACCTGATTTAAATGTCACAGATTCAGAACGGTTTCTGGAATCGATACCCGCAAGTGGATTTGTGTAAATAAGCTCTGAATAAGAATATGCACCTGTTACAAAATATTCAGAAAGACCGGTCTTTCCATCATAGCTAATCATGGTTCTGACAGATTCATCGATCTGGTTCTCAGACTCAGATGCCTGTGGTATCAGCATAGAGGAGGGCAGGTTCCTGTCAGAGTGCTGATACCATAGCCGGGCTGATAAAATATTTTTGTTCTTTTTATAATAGATCTCCTGCATCACTCCTTTTTGTTTTACCTCACTGTTTTTCATTACCTCCTTAACAGGACTTGATGATATCACATTATTGATATAATTAAAATCATTCTCAGCAAAACCCAGGTATGCTTTGGTTACTGACTGGAAACGGAGATTACCTGTTTTTACTTTTACCAGGCCTGAATATTGACCAAAACTTCCGGCTGCAGGACTGAGAGTAGTCACAGATCCTTTTCTCCATTCAGGCTTATTGGTAATATTTATAGTTCCTCCGATTCCTCCTGTTGCATTATATACAGATGCTCCCCCATATCTGATCTCAGCGTCATCAATAAATCCTGCAGGTATAAGTGAAAGATCCGATTGTCCCAGCATCGGACTATTGATATTAATATTATTCCATTGGATCAGGGTATGATTTGCACCGGTACCTCTGAAAGATGGTGTGGCTGAGCCTCCCATTCCATAGCTTTTTATGAAGATAAGTGAATTATCAACCAGCAGACCGGCCAGAGTAGTATGACTATACTCTTCAATGATGGCTGAGTCAATTTGTAAATTCTTATATCCGGCAATTGCTCCGGATTTCTTATTACTGGTAATTATTACCTCATTAATTCTTATAGTATCCTGCAAAATGGATATCTGTCCATATAGAGATATATTGAAGAAAACAGACAGACTGAAAGCCAGTTTCACTATACTTACACTGTTGATCCTGCTATTGAACATCTCTTCTGATAATGCTACACACCATTTTCTTATACTGCGTTTTCAGTACTAAGTGCTTCACGGAAATCTTAAGTGGGAATCATTGAATGATTCTTGCTTTTTTTCCCGAAAGCGTTATAAATCTATGTTACTGGCAGGTCTTCTGACTTATCCCGGTCTTATAAAGCCTTCCCATCCTCCAGCAGGCGGACAGTGGCAGGTATTTTATAAGACCATCATCGTAAGAACGATCGGGCTTCACAGCAGCGGGTACTGTTACGGATTCTAACCGTATTCCCTTTTCATTGCAGTGATTTTATTTCACTGCAACACCAATACAATACAAATATATACCAATAATCAATTCAATATATCAGGAATCAATAATGATATGAACAATTATTAACAACAAGATAAAAGCAAAATATTTAACCTGATTTACCTGACCTGTTTAAGAATCTGTTCACCTATGCCAATTCTGTATCCGACAGATGTATAAACAATATTTCCTTCATTATCTGTAACCATTACAAATGGCAGCTTGTCATCAGGTAAGTTTTTATCAGAAAATGTAGCATTAAGCAGATCAAGGTTATTGTCATTACTGAATAAGGAATTAGCGGGAAGTCCTTTAATTACATTAGGATCAATTCCATCACCGGATGAAGGTTTCCGGTTTAAGAAAATAAAATACCCCCCCCAGGAATCAAGCTCATCTCTGAGAAGTGGCAGATCATTGAAAATATGTATGGTGGGTTCTTTTCCAGGATCAGTCCATATTACTACCAGTCCGTTCTTCTGAATGTTTTTTTCAAGTTCACTGTTATTCTCAAAAAGTGCTTTGATTTTATCAATGTCGAACTTTCCAATGATTTTCTTTTCTGAAATATCTTTCCTCAAAGAAATTATCAGGTCTTTGCGCTCGTTTGCCTTTAGATCAAAAAATGTCAGGCTGGATAGTATTTTACTATCTGAGATCCTGTTGCCGGTCACCAGCAAATACCTTCCTTCCGGAAGAGGCATATAGTCAGTAAAATCAGTAGCCTTTTTATTATAATCGTATGCAAGTGTTATATATTTTCCATCTTCATATCGGGCCAGTGTAAAATGAGTATAATATTCAGGCACTGGCTTTGTATCAGTACTTCTGAATCTTACAAATCCTTTTTTATCTGAAGGCGGAACCTGATCAGAAAAATAGACATCATGCCACTTATCTTTAAAATAATACTGAGGAATGAGTCTTCCTTCCTCAATCCTTGACGGTATTCCGAGGCTGCGGCATATAGCTACAAAGCAAATTGCCCTTGACCAGGAATCTGTCACCTTCAGTTCACAGACACCAATTGGGGTTATTGGGTTTTTGTAGTAATTTTCATTTTCTTTCAGAACAATATTTTCATTGATATAGTTGATAATAAGCCCCGGATCTTCAGGTGCTGTTTTCACTATCTGGTCAGGCAAGGCAGATCTGAAATAGCTTCTCCAGGGACCTATCATTTCATTACTTATCCTTGGATTTAGTACATATTGAACCATAAATTTTGCTGTTTTTTCCTTCAGCATTGCAACAGGCATATTACAATAAAAAAGGTGATCGCCCAGTACAACAGCCCTGGTGTCTCTTAAATCCTTATCGGCCATGGTTTCAAAAAGCATGAATGCCTTTTCCATCAATGAATCGGGAACAAGAGAAATAAAAGAGATAATTTCCTTATAATTTCCCATACTGCGGGAAAATACCGAGATTAACCTGGAAGTATCAATATTCCTTTCCAAAGCATAGGCTTTTACATCTTCAGGCTGAATCCATGTATCGATATAGCTTTGCCTTATCTGGTTTTCTGTGATAAGTCGCTGTTCGTTTTCGCTGATTAGTTCATCTGAGATTGCTTTAAGTGGTGCTCTTACGATTGGAACACCAAGATCAAATTCAATATATTCTCCGTCTTTAATGCTCTTCCCAAGACTCAGGAATACTGTATCGCACTCATCTACAGAAATCTTCCTGAAATCAAACTCCCCATCTTTAGAAGCCCATACAAGTAAATCGCCAAGCCCTGTTTCAAAATTACTTAATCCGTTTTCATCAGTTTGAACCATAGTCAGAGAATAGAATTCGGCATAGTTATAGAGTTTATATTCTACTTTTGCCTCCTTTGAAGGATTTCCGTCCTTTCCGGTTACACTTACAATTAATTTCTTTGTTACAGCATATTTTGCAAGATTATTTATCTCAGAATAAGTTCTGTAACTGTTTATCCTGTTTTCCTCGCCATATGGCGGACCAAACGACTTTGTATGGACAAGCATTGCACGACGGGCAGGTTCTGAAAACCATCCCCTGTCAAGTACAGCTTCCGGTTCACAAGCCCCCATATAATACCATTCACCACTATCCCAAATCTCAACCCACGCATGATTATCATCACTATGTGCCCACCTTGGTGTATATACCTGACGGGCAGGTATTCCAGCGGCTCTTAAAGCGGCTACAGTAAATGTCGATTCCTCGCCACAACGTCCCCTTGCTGAAAGAATAGTGGCCATTGGTGACGAAGTCCTTATATCTGAAGGCTGATAGGTTACTTTCTCATGACACCAATGATTAATCTCAAGTGCAGCATCTTTAAGGCTGAGTCCGCTTACCCTTGAAATTATCTCATTGTAATATTTGATCCGGAAGGAATCAAGGGTCTCATTGTTTACCCTCACAGGCAAGACATAATGTAAGAAAATATCATCAGGGATAAATTTTCCCCAACTGGTCTCTTTTCTTGTCAGCAATGCAATATCAGCATTGACCTTAAAAAATTCACCATCATAATCA
>CAYLYN010000139.1:0-12239 GCA_964387565.1 uncultured Rikenellaceae bacterium
CAGATAATCAATCGTCCCGGCCACCCCTCCTTCAAAAGGAGGGGAAACTTATACCATTATCTCCTGCATTTTAACTATGCTTAGGTTGACGGCAATGCCCTTCTCACCCCTCACCCCTCACCCCTCACCTCTTCTCCTCTTCTCCCTCTCTTTCCTTGTTTCTGTCCCCCTTTGCCAGGATCTTTCTTCCACCAGAAAAAATGTTCCTTCTGCCTTCTTTTTTCTTCAGTACTTCTGGCTACATAAACTTTTTTTCCTGTATAGGGATCAAAGCCGGTATAATACATTGTTGTGGCAAGGGTCATCGGAGTGGGAGTAAAATCCTGAACCTGTTCAGGCCTGATTCCCAGGCTCTTCATTTCATCAACAAGAGATCTCATGTCCTCGTTTGTGCAACCAGGATGAGAAGATATAAAATAAGGGATAAGCTCATAATTAAGCCCGTACTTTTTCTTAATATTGTCAAACCTGCTTTTTAGCTTCCTGAACAAGTCAAATGGTGCTTTGCGCATTTCATAAAGCACTTTGGGAGAAGAGTGTTCAGGAGCTACTTTCAGACGTCCTGATACATGCTTCGAAACCAGTTCTTCAAGATATTCCACCTCATCCCGGCCTGCACTGCTGTTCCATTCCGGGAACAAAAGATCATATCGTACACCGCTTCCGATAAACGATTTCTTTATACCAGGTATTTTATCAACCTCACGGTAGAGTTCTGTCAATTCTTTATGGCTGGTATCCAGATTTTTACAAACAGAGGGCCATATACAGGAAGGCCTGGAGCAGCTGCTGCATATCTTCATGTTTTTTCCCTGCATCCTGTACATATTGGCTGAAGGCCCGCCCAGGTCAGACAGATATCCCTTAAAACCGGGCAGTTTTGAAATCATTTCTGCCTCCTCCAGAACTGATCCCACTGAACGGCTTACTATCTGCTTTCCCTGGTGAGCAGCAATTGCACAGAAGCTGCAACCTCCAAAACATCCACGGTGTATATTAACAGAGAACTTAATCATTTCATAAGCCGGAATGTCCCCCTTTTTATTGTATCGGGGATGAGGTCTGTAGGTAAAAGGCAGGGAATATGTAGCATCAGCCTCCTTCTCAGTCATCGGTGCAAAAGGCGGATTGACCACAATCTTCTTATCCCCGACAGGTTCGATCAGCCTGCCCGCTGACATTTTATTTGATTCCTTTTCAAACTTTAAAAAATTATCGGCATACAGATTTTTGTCATCCCTGCACTGCTCAAAAGAATGCAGAATTATATCTTTCCATGAATTCTGTACGGGTACAGATTCATCCTGACCAACAACTACAGCTGTCTGTGGAATTGTTCTGAGCGAGGTGAAAGGAACACCTTTTTTCAAGAGCCTGAGGATCTCCCTCAGGGGTTGCTCACCCATGCCGTAAACAAGCATATCTGCTCCACTATCTATCAGTACCGAAGGTTTAAGACTGTTTTTCCAGTAATCATAATGCGTCAGCCTTCTCATAGATGCTTCTATACCACCTAATAATACAGGAACATCAGGGAAGATATCTTTTAATATACGTGAATAGACTATTGTAGGATAGTCAGGTCTGAAACCGGCTTTTCCTCCAGGCGTATATGCATCATCCGAACGAAGTCGTATCGAAGCAGTGTAATGGTTTACCATTGAATCCATATTTCCGGCTGTAACACCAAAGAAATATTTTGGTCTGCCCAGCTTCCTGAAATCACGGAGATCATCTTTCCAGTTTGGCTGCGGTATCACTGCTACCCTGAATCCTTCATGTTCTGCCACTCTTGCAATTACCGCCGGTCCGAATGAGGGATGATCAACATAGGCATCTCCGCTGAAGATGATAACATCCAATTCATCCCAACCAAGATGTTCAACTTCTTTTTTTGTTGTTGGCAGCCATTCCCTGCCAAAGAAGAGTTCATTTTTCACTCCGCTAAGTTACTTATTTAACTAACTTGCAGATACAATTTCAAATTCAGGCAGAGACATTAATTATATATGAAAAAGAATTTATGGATTAACTGGTATTTAAAAATAAGTGTTGCTGCAACAAAATGGTTATCAATCATTTTATTATCACTTTTACATATAGTATCATATTCACAGAACAATTCTTCACGACCATCAGTAGGGCTTGTCCTTAGCGGAGGGGGTGCCCATGGAATTGCACATCTTAGAGTTTTAATGGTGATGGAGGAGGCAGGATTAAGGCCTGATTATATTTCCGGGACCAGTATGGGCAGCATAATCGGAGGAATGTATGCAACAGGCTATTCAGCAGATACTCTGTTCAGGTTATTGAAGGCTGTAAACTGGAATGACATGCTCTCCAACCGCATGTCAGAAGACAGGATTGTCTTCCCTGAAAAGCCAAGGTTTTACAACAGTATCATTTCGTTATCGATATCTAAAAACAAGGTCAATATCCCTTCAGGTCTGAATAATGGTCAGCTTATTGAAAATTCACTGAGTTATTATACCTGGCCTGTTGCTGATATCGCTGATTTTTCGAAGCTTCCCATTCCTTTCACATGCAATGCCACTGACATAATATCGTACAGTCAGATCAATTTCAATAAAGGATATCTGCCTGACGCCATAAGGGCCAGTTTCAGCGTACCTTCAATATTTACAGCACACGAGATTGACACCCTTCTTTTACTTGATGGCGGACTCATAAGAAATTTTGCAGCCACTGAGGCAAAAGAGATGGGTGCTGACATACTTATCGGATCATATGTAGGTTTTGAAAAAAACAGTGTTGAAAAGCTACGGACTATACCCGGGATCCTTGAACAGATTGCCATGTTCAGAAGTCTTGAAGATTTCAATGAACAGAAAAAACTTGTGAACCTTCTTGTAAAACCTGATGTTGACAGGTTTTCCGTATCAGATTTCAATAATGTAGACTCGCTGGTCAATGCCGGATATATTGCTGCACTGCCATTCAGGGAAAAATTCAAAAAACTTGCTGATTCTCTTAATTCATTTGGAGAGCAGGCAAAGCTTCCCTACCTTCTTGAAAAAAGCACCTATACCTTTGATAAAATTGAAGTTACAGGCAATAAAGTATATTCAGCTGATCAGATAGCAGGAGTTCTTGATGTTAAGGCAGGGAGTACAGTTGACAGAGACTACCTTACAAAAAGGATTGAATTGTTATATGGAAGATCCTGGTTTGACAAGGTCAAATACAGGATCATACCAAGGAACGATTCCCTTGTTCTGGTTGTTGACGTTAAGGAAAAACCGCGTTCGATGATATATGGATCTGTACATTATGACAATTCCCTGCAATCAGGACTTATCCTGGGATTTACATTCAAAAATCTACCAGTCCGAAATACAGTAATCGATATAAATTCGTATGTTGGAAAATACTACAGGGTTAAAGCAGGTATCCTTGAATATATCGGCAGAAATCAGAAGTTTGGCGTGTCATTGAATTATCTCCTCGACAATACTCTTTTGCCCTGGCTTGATATTAAGGATGAGACCGGAAATACACTGAGCAGGAACCAGAGTATCACTGCCGGCATCAATAACTATATTGGATTGAATAATGCATTGACGCTTTCAGGAAGTTACTATGAAACCAATCTTAAGCCTGATTATATTACAAGCAATGGAATTAATAATTATTCATATGATTACTGGGCTTCAGATCTAAAATTCTCACGTAATACCTTAAATAACATACATTTCCCCGACAAGGGTCTCATAATAGATATTACAACCGGAGTCTCCAGATTAAGGTATGCCTCACAAAAAACCGGCAATACTGAACTACCACTGAGTTACAATCCGGAATATAAGCCTGAGAGTTTCTATACAATCAGGGCTGGTTTCAGACAATATTTTTCAAGTGGAAGAAGGACAACCTTCTCTACAGGCTTTGAGACCCTCTACATAACTGACAGTGATACCTTGTCATCACAGAATAATTTCTTCCTTCTCGGAGGGATACACAGTGATACAAGGAGATCTGTTCCAATGTGTGGTTTTAATCCCAACGAGATAAAGGTGAGGAGGATGGGCATAATACGAACAGAACTCGACATCGAGTTCGTAAGAGATCTGCACCTCAACCTGATGGCTGACCTGGCTGCCATGGAGGACAATAATTATCCTTATGAACTAATGGTCATGTCAGGTTACGGGATTGGTTTAGGGTATAATTCAATTATAGGTCCTGTTAAAGCAGGAGTAATGTATGGTGTAACTCCTGCTGAAACACACTTCAGTAATTTCAAAAGTTATATAAGCATAGGTTATAATTTCTGAACGGGTGTTATTCTGAATGGTCTGATTGTTGTTCAGGTATATTTGTTAATTAACTATGCTTTTTTGTCATAGTGACCTATATGTTGAATAATGGAAATTTCCAAAGTAATAAAACAGCACAGAAAGCTTTGCAGATACGTTTCCGAGAAGAAACTGAAGCAAAGTCTTGACATTCTTTCTGAGATGATGATCTCCGCATCTGCAGGCGATCTGCATGATGATTATAATAATATTGTGATGACATACAGGAGCATGCTCACCTATACTATTGATGGTATAAATGATCCTGAAAGGAACAAAATATATCTGAAACTCATTCAATCTATATTAAAGTTATCAGACCGTGTAAGACAGGACATATTGTCACATTTTTCGGGATGGCATACCTACTGGGTAAAACAGCAGACAGAAAAAGAGCTTAGGATTACCGGTAAGACCATTGTTGAAAATGTGGATGATCTTATGTTTAAATCGGAGCTTGATGAATGGCTTAAGCTAAGCCAGGAAATAAACCCGGACCCTGAGTCAGAAATCTCAAAAAGACACAAGCTCCTGATAAAGAATATTTTTAACCACCTCTGGCTGACTGATTATTATGGAGAGGCTGAAATAAGCCTTATTAACATAATACGAAAATCAGGAAAATTCAGATGGTATGAGGCAAGCCTCTTTACCTCGGCAATTACTCTCAGCACTCTAAGAACATGGCAAACAGAGAAGCTGATGAATCTTCTTGACATATATGAAGATGGCCAGGAACAGGTTATGGAAAGAGCGCTTTCAGGAATTATACTGAACCTGCATTATTATAATTCAAGGGTAAAGCTCTACCCTGAGATAGGAAAAAGAATAAAAAAGATGAGCCGAAATTCAAGGTTCAAAGAACACTGCAGGATAATTGTATTACAAACCATACGCTCGAGGGAGACTGAAATGCTCGCGAGGAAACTTCATGATGAAATACTTCCACAGGTAGCCAAGTTAAAGCCTCAGATAGAAGAAAAGCTCGATCTGGAGAATATTCTGCCTAAGGATAAGACTGAGGGCAGGAATCCTGACTGGACAGAGATGTTCAATGATTCCCAGGAGATATTTAAAACTATGGAGGACCTTACAAAGCTTCAGATGGAGGGTGCGGATGTCTATATGTCAGCATTTGCAAATATGAAGCATTTTGATTTTTTCAGGGATTTCCAGAACTGGTTCGTTCCCTTCTACCCCGATCATGAAACTGTGAATGAGATATATCAGGATGAAATTCTTGGTCCGGGATCCAATGATCTTTCCGAAGCACTTTATAAAACTCCATTCATTTGCAATTCAGACAAATACTCTTTGCTTTTGAATCTCAAATACCTGCCCTCTTCTCAGAAAAGCATGATGCTCAAGGTATTCAGGATGGAGCTTGAAGGATTGCAGCAACTAAATGATGATGAATCTATAATTGACCAGTACAGGAACTTCAGAATAACTGTCACTCAATATCTCCAGGATATATACAGGTTCTTCAAACTTTCCCCTTACAAGAAGGAGTTTGAAGATATTTTCTCCGGCAGGCTTGATATTTATAACTCCGAATTCTTCAGGATGACAGGGAATGCGAATGAGGCGGAAGCAGGACTGGCTGATTATTTTTTCAATAAGAATTTTTATGATGATGCACTCGGACTTTACCTGAAAGAGGTTAACAGAAAACCGGATGAAGCCACCCTCTATGAAAAGATAGGATACTGTTACCAGGAAAATGCAAATTACAGGGAAGCTCTTATATATTACAGAAGAGCTGAACTTATTGACAGGAAACCATGGACTTTAAAAAAAATTGGTCTGTGCCTCAGGAGACTTGGCAGGACGGAGGAAGCTCTTGAATACTATCTTCTCGCAGGTGATATTGAACCTGAAAATATTCATACTATTATAATGACTGCCCACTGTTACCTTGATCTCAGGGATTATGACAAGGCTCTTAAATACTATTTCCGGGTTGAATACAAGGACCCTGACAATCTCAAGATATTAAGACCAATAGCATATTGCTATTTTGCCTTAGGCAGATTTGATGATTCGGATAAGTATTATGAACGTCTGTCGGCAGGAAAGCTAACTGCTCACGACCTTATTAATAAGGGGCACCTTGCATTATGCAAAGGAAAAAAGAGAGAGGCTGTGGATCTGTATCGGCAGAGTATAATATCAGATGAAATTACCAGTGATCAGTTTATGAATATCTTTGCTTCCGACCAGGAACTTTTAATATCACTTGGTGTTAATCCGGATGATCTGCCTATACTTCTTGATTATCTTTTATTTAGTATCAGCTAAATATAAGGAACTGAATCAGGGCTTTTTGCTATCAGGCGGTGGCGGAGGCGGATTTTCCCCTGAAGAAAATCCACTGCTGTCATGTCGTCTGTTTCCTCGATCGGGATAATCTCTGCCATGATTATTGCGTCGTGATTTGATCATCTCCATACGTTGTGCATCAAGTTCCTTTAACCTGGCAATCTGTTCAGGTGTAAGATTGGCATCAATCTCTGTCCTGAACTTCTGCATACGTGCTTCAAAATCTCTTCTGAATGAAGCAGTTGCATCGCTGTTAAGTTTTGAATATTTATCAAGTATCTGATCAATAATTACTTTTTGTTCATCAGTAGGCTGAATTGCCTGGTACATACCTTCCCTGAATTTTTCTTCTGAATAGAAGACCTTTACAGGCTTTAGCCTGTGAATTCTCAGTTGTGCTGATGTAAGCATCCCAAGTAAGAATCCTATTACCAGGGTTACAACTACCAAGATGACCGGTCGTGTTTTCATAAAATAGTGATAAATATCAATTTCCTGTTAATAAACAAACAATACTCTCGCTATAGCCATCACTGACTCCAAGCAGTGAATCAAAGGAGAGTGTACCTTCTTTAAGAAATATAGAAAGCATCAGCAACACAATAGCTGCGGCGGCTGTAAATGCCACTCGGTAAAATGCCAGGCTTAGCTTCCTGTTAAAATCAGACTCTTTTTTGATGACATACATTTCATCATTAAGCCTGCCCAGGATCTTATCTTCAAATCCATCGCTGAAATCCAGTGCCAGAGCTTCCTGTATTTCAGCACCGGCAGTAAATGAATCAGGTTCATTGTCAAGTGAACTGATTATCATCCTTTTAATTTCTGAATTTTGCATATTATTCATAGTTTTTCAGAATTTCCCTTAGTTGTTCCTGTGCCCTTGATAACCTTGAAAGAACAGTACCCAGAGGAAGATCAAGTATTTCTGCAGTTTCTTTTGTTGAATACCCCTGGAGCATCCTCATAGTAACAATAATTCTGAATTTCGGATCAAGTTTCAGAAGGGCCTTTGATACCATCTCCTTAATCTCATTTCTTTCAGAATTATTATCATCAGCAATTTCAATCTCATATAATTCATCGTTTCCCTTATGCAGGAAGGTAGATGAAAATCTCTTTCTTCTTTTTATTTCATTCAGAGTCAGGTTAACTGCTATTTTCTGGATATAAGTAGATAGTTTAGCTTCACCCCTGAAATCTGACAATGAATGATACAATTTAATAAATACTTCCTGACCAATATCCTCTGAATAAACTGAATCGCCCAGCATCCCTTTGACTGTACGTGCCACCATTCGACGATATCGTGTAACAATCTCTCCGAAAGCAGACTTATCACCATTAAGAGCAGCCTTCACAAGAAATTCATCTTCTGAAGTCCGGTGCGATTCGTTTAACATACTTCTGTTTAATAGACAAAAAGAAACGGAACTTTATTCCGGTTAATCATAAATATTTCATTCTATGGCTTTTGAAAAAGAAATTTCACTTAAGGCAGAATTTTTCTATCCTCAGCAAGAGTGACATTAAAATCCCTGGAGAAGTGGATAAGGTAAAGCTTCTTATTTTCAAATCCGTCGTTAATATTCTTTTTTTCAAATTCAAAGTCTGTATGCAACAGATCAAGTCTGTGCATAATGGGGTTATTAACAAATTCCTTTCCGTGAAGGGCCAGCCCGCTGATAAAGTAGTAAGCTATATCAAAGCCCTGCCATGCATAGCTTATCTCGGCGGGCTCAGTCATGAACTTCATCCTGAAGTCATTGTTAAACTGCTTAACATCATTACTGTTATAGTCGATCCAGAATGGAGAAAACAGAAGCATGTCAAGATCAAAAAAGTATCGAGGCTCAAGGGTTTCAATCTCTCTCAATACAGGATAGCCAAAGACTTTTAGATTATGTTTCTTTAAGAGTCCGTGAACATCCATAATCGTTTCGCTGATAACAGGGGGATCTTCTGAAGCAATAATTACAATATTCTCAGCCTGAGAGGAAAGAGCATGCTCAAGCCGGTTTATTGAATCGTTATCGAATTTTGACCTGCTGAAGAACAGTAGTTCCTTAAACTTGATATCTTCAAATGGTACCCAGGCTGTGAGCTCGGTTATTATAAGGTTTTTAAACCTTTTTACATCAGCATCCAAACCCAGTGAATCCGAATGAATGAAAATGAAATTATTGTCGGCATACTCACTGAGCTTCCGTGCAAGAGCTCTCTGGGCAACTTCAAGGGAAGGATTAGCCATGAATAAATTCGGGTTTCCATCAAGAACCGAATTATTGTATAGAGGTACAGGTGAAACAACAGGTATTCCTGTATCTTTAAGGTAGTCGGATACCCTTGTGAGATTATGTGAATAAACGGGACCGATTACGAGATCCATATTTTTCAGTTTCCCGCTTTCTATAAGTTTCTCCAGATCTATTGTATCACTTTTTATATCATAGGCAGACAGGTTGACTTCCAAACCAAGTGATCTTAAGGTGTCGGCAGCAAGGAGTATTCCTTCATACATCTCCAGAAAATCAACACTTCCGGGATAGATCCAGTCATCAGGCCTCTTTATATCCTTATAAATCCTTTTCCCTTTTACCATCCTTGATGAGTCAATCTCAATCCTGCGGGCATTCTCACTGAAATAGAAGGGAAGAAGAACAGCGACGTTTATTGATCCTGAAAGCTCCTTTAATTTTGTATATTCAGCCGGTCTTTTAACAGGTTTGAATATTTCAGCTGTTTCTTCAGGGACAGAATCCTTTTTTTCGGCAACTGCCTCATTAATTACACTTTCCCTTGATACAGGCACTCTGACATAATCACCAACCTGGGGAAATCGCATATCCCTGTTTTCTCTCCTTAATTCTTTGACTGACAGACCATAAATCTGTGCAATCGAGGAAAGTGATTCTCCCTGCTGAACTTTATGATATACATAATTTTTATCAGGGATATCAAACTTCTGACGGTCATTCATAAACTTCCTGCGCGGAATGGCAATCTCTGTTCCTACCGACAATTTATTTATGTCCATTCCCTGATTGCTCTGGATTATTTAATTTTCAGAGACACCATATAACTTTGACAAATAATATATTGTCTCACCCGGGTTCAGGGTATGATAAATAAAATTTACCTCATCACGTTCTCTTTTTACAGGCACTGGAACCGGTTTGGAATCAGCTTCAGCAACAGAATTAACAGGGATTCGCAATGTCTGTCCTTCATTAAGTCCATAAAGAGCAGGAGGATTCTCCCTGACAAGCTCCTCAACCTTAATCCCGTATGCCCTGGAAATCGAGTAAGCAGTCTCACCTTTTTTCACGAGATGTATGTAGTACGCAACTCCTGAAATAACTGCCTTATTTTGTGACCTTTCAACAGTTACCTGTCCGAATGCAGATGACCCGAGGTTAAAAAGAAGTATTAATATGACTATTAGGCCCTGTCGTATGATTCTCATTTGCAAAAACTTCATCATTAAAGTGAAAAAGATTTAAGGTAACTCAGGCAATTTGTTTCTATTCGTTGAGGAACGTCGCTGATATCTGCCTTTACAAATTTTTCACCGGTAATATTCTCATAAAGCTCAATATAACGTTCAGAAACTTCATTTACAAATTTCTCTGTCATCTCGGGTACTTTCTGTCCTGGTTGTCCCTGGAAGCCGTTTGCCATAAGCCATTCCCTCACAAATTCCTTCGACAGTTGTTTCTGAGGAAGTCCTTTTTCAAAGCGCTCCAGGTATTCATCAGCATAAAAATATCTCGATGAATCTGGTGTGTTTATCTCATCAATCAGGTATATTTTTCCATCTTTTCTGCCGAATTCATATTTTGTATCAACAAGAATCAGACCATGTTGAAGTGCAATCTCTGAACCTCTCATGAATACTTCCATCGTATATTTTTCAAGAAGAGTATACTCTTCCTCCGAAACCAGACCTTTACCTATGATTTCATCACGTGTTATATCCTCATCATGCATGCCCTGTTCAGCTTTGGTGGTAGGAGTAATTATCGGATGTTCGAATTTCTGATGTTCTTTCATCCCGTCGGGGATACTGATCCCGCATATCTCCCTTTTACCTGATTTATAGGTACGCCAGGAACTACCGGTAAGATATGCTCTTACAATCATTTCAACCGGATATGGTTCGCACTTATGTCCAAATGTAACAGTCGGATCAGGTGTTGCGATCTTCCAGTTGGGTACAATATCGCTAGTAGCGTCGAGAAACTTTGAAGCTATCTGGTTAAGCACCTGACCTTTGAAAGGAATGCCTTCAGGAAGAACCACGTCAAAAGCTGAAATGCGGTCTGACACTATCATCAGAAGGTATTTATCATCAATATTATAGACATCCCTTACCTTCCCCTTGTAGATACTTTTCTGACCAGGAAAGTTGTAGTTTGAACTTACGATTGTCTTTGCCATAGTGTTATATAATTAACAGTATTAGTCTTTATTGCTTTTTCTCTGTGTCCCGATAGCTATCGGGACTCTGTGCTTCTCAGTGTCACTCTGTGTCAGTTCTTTAACATTTTCTTCCATCTCGTAAGCCCTCACAATTTTTTTCACAAGCTTGTGCCGTACGATATCTCTCTCATCAAACCTTATAATTGATATGCCATCTATTCCTGCAAGTATTCTCATAGCCTGAATCAGTCCTGAGTCGTTCTTTTTGGGCAGGTCGATCTGGGTTGAATCGCCGGTCATAATGAATTTGGAGCTAACGCCCATCCTGGTAAGGAACATCTTAAGCTGGCTGATGGTTGCGTTCTGCGCCTCATCCAGTATTACGAAAGCATTTTCAAGGGTCCTGCCCCTCATAAACGCAAGAGGAGCTATCTGTACCGTTCCGTCCTCGAGCCACGTCTCCAGCTTTTTATAAGGCAGCATGTCATGAAGCGCATCATAAAGCGGCTGAAGATAGGGATCAAGTTTCTCCTTCATATCACCCGGCAGGAATCCGAGTCTCTCACCGGCTTCCACGGCAGGTCGTGTAAGTACGATCTTTTTTACCTCTCTCTCCTTTAAAGCTTTTACAGCCAGGGCAATTGATGTATATGTTTTCCCTGTACCTGCCGGGCCCTCAGCTATTATTAAATCGTTGATCTTATAGTCGTTTACAAGCTGAACCTGGTTTACAGTGCGTGCCCGAATAGGTTTTCCGCTGGTCCCGAATACGATAACATCTTCAAAATGACCATTTGATGCAGATCTCATATGTTCCGCATCGAGAAAGTATTTCTCTATATCCTCTTCTTCAAGCCGACGATACTTTTTATAGTATTCAAGAATCTCATTGAATTTTTCTGCAAAGAGAGTTATCTCTGACTCCTCCCCCATGCATTTTATTTCATTCCCCCTGGAAAGTATCTTTATTTTTGGAAAGAATCCCTGAATCTTCTCAAGCTGGCTGTTATTTGTCCCGAAAAAGACAACCGGATCTACGTCTTCAAGAAATATTGTTATCTCTGTCATCAATTCAATTAAAAATATCCTCAGGCCCGCATAAATAAACGGCTGCAGAATCAGATCCGCAAGGGTTTAAAAAATTTTTAAACGGACACTGCAAAGTAAGGTTATGTTTTC
>CAYLYN010000140.1:0-12101 GCA_964387565.1 uncultured Rikenellaceae bacterium
TGTTCTCCCTGCGGGCCAGTATTCCCCCGAATACCGAAGGATGAAGTGTCTTAACCCTGCCTCCCAGTATAGAGGGATAGGTGGTCAGGTCCTCAACTTTTTCAGCAGCAATACCCAGCCCCGTGATAAATTCATAGGTGCCACCCGTGGAATAAATCCTGACTCCTTTGTCGGCCAGCAATTTAACTATCTCATCAAGACCATCCTTATAGTACACCGAAATAAGAGCGCTGGTAATTTGTTTGTCCTTCATTATCATGCTGTTATGATTTCTTGCACAGGTTTTTCCGGGCGATTAAAAATAGATATTTTTTTATTATCCCCATACAATAATATTTATGATTAATTGCTAAGCCACTTTTTAGTATATTTGAAACCTGGTATCATTATCTCAAATAAACAGATGTATCTAAGACTTTTCAAAGAGGGATTCTTATTTGCGTACAGTTCTATAATTGTAAATAAATTAAGGACTTTCCTTTCTCTGTTTGGAATAACTATCGGTATTTTTTCAATTATATCTGTTTTTACTGTCCTCGACTGGATGGAGAAAGCTATTCGTGATAGCATTGCCACCTTAGGTGATAATGTTGTTTATGTTCAGAAATTCCCCTGGTCATTTGATCCTAACCTTGCCTGGTGGGATATCATTAAATGGCCTGCAATCACACAAGATGATTATAAGGCTATTACAGACAGATCAGTCAGAGCTGAAGCTGTTTGTTATTCCGCATTTCAATCCCGGCAAATAAAGTATAAGAGTAATGTTGCAACTGATGCTGTAATATGGGCTTCAACTCATGAGTTTGAATCTGTCAGATCATTTGAGATTGAAAACGGAAGATACTTTTCACCTGAGGAATCTGCATCAGGAAAAAATGTTGCAATCATAGGGGCTGTCCTGGCTGACAGACTTTTTGATAAAACAAATCCTGTCAACAAGGAGATCACCATTGGTGGAAATAAGGCCACCGTAATAGGTGTCTTCAAAAAGGAGGGTAAAGGAGGCCTGAGTGATGAAGGAATGGACGAAATGACCCTTGTTCCTCTGAACTATGCCAAAAACTTTGTAAACCTGCGTAATAAAAATATAAACTCCAATCTCATAATAAAAGCCAGAAATGGGGTCTCCGCTCAGGAACTCAGCGATGAGATCACAATGGTACTCAGGGCAGCAAGACGGCTTCAGCCTGATGAAATCTCCAATTTCTCAATTAACAGGGCCAGCATGCTGACCCAGGGATTTGAAGCAGTTTTTGCAGGTATTAATATAGGTGGCTGGATAATAGGTGGATTCTCAATACTGGTTGGAGGATTCGGGATTGCCAATATAATGTTTGTTTCAGTAAGGGAGAGAACAAACCAGATAGGGATCCAGAAAGCTTTAGGTGCAAAACGTTTTTTCATCCTTCAGCAATTCCTCGTTGAATCAATACTTCTTTCGCTGTTTGGAGGTATTCTTGGAATCTTGATGATACTGATGGCCACTGTGAGCGTGAACTATGTGTTCGAACTTGATATTCACCTTACACTGGCAAATATGTTACTTGCTTTAACAATATCTGGAGTTATCGGTATCGTTGCCGGTTATGCCCCTGCCAGTGCAGCAGCCAGGATGAATCCGGTTGAAGCAATAGGCTATTCATTTGGCTAATATCCTGCTTGCATCAATCCATTTTGTAAGATCTACAAAATTCGCGACAGAGAGTTGTTCCGGCCTCAGTTCAAGAGCAGGATGATCGTAATTATTCAGAGTAAAAGCAGATTTCACCGAATTCCTGAGTTTTTTTCGTCTCTGGTTAAAACATGCTTTAACCACTCTCGCAAAAAGAGACTCATCGCAATCAAGATTCATAATATCATTTCGCCTTAGCCTTATTACTCCTGATTTTACTTTGGGCGGAGGAAAAAAAACATCCTCCGAAACTGTAAACAGATATTCTGTTTTATAATATGCCTGGAGCAGAACACTTATTATGCCATAAGTTTTTGAACCAGGTCCTGCACAAACCCTCTCTGCAACCTCTTTCTGCAACATTCCGGTTAATTCAACTATCATATCTCTATGATTCAGGACCTTAAAGAGGATCTGCGTTGAAATATTATAAGGGAAATTGCCTGTAACAGCTAAGCTGCCTTTATAATAATGGTTAAGATCCATTGCAAGAAAATCACCCTTAAGAATATTCTTCAGAGCCGGAAAATGATCATGAAGATAATTAACCGATTCATGGTCTATTTCAATTACCCTGAAATCGGGAAAATTCCTTTCAAGAAGAAATCCTGTAAGTATCCCTGTTCCCGGGCCAATCTCAAGAACAGAATCATATCCCTCGCCTGTCAGTGTGGATGCAATCCTGGCTGCTGTACCCCGGTCTTTGAGAAAATGCTGGCCGAGATTTTTCTTTGGTTGTACTCTGTTCATCAGGTTAAATCTGCAATAGATCTCTGCCGAATTTTCTTAATATGGGTAATTTGAGCGATTCCAGAAATGTTATGAATTTTTTCAGAAGATTGTAGTATAAAGCCACAAATAATGAGAAAATCATTATCCAGATCATCAGAATATTAAAAAGAAGTGTTCCGATCCTGAGATTCCCTATCTGTTTATATGGTGCATAGAAATGTGCCCTGCCCCATTTGGAGTCCGGATTCATAAATACAGGATCAGCTTTCTGGATAAATCTGTCACCTGCATCATATATCTTATTTGTCGAATTCCTGTTAAGTACAATATCAGCAAGGGACTCATTATAATGTCTGTTTCGCAGCTTAAGAAATTCATCAGGTCCTATTACCGATTCTATCTGACTGTAAAGTAAATTCCTCTGGTTAGATATAGACTTACTTTTTGTTCTGAAACTCCTTGACAGCGAATCCAGGAAGATCTTTGTCTGATCTGCATAATAATCATTAAAGGTATTGATATTCATTCCTTTGATAACCTCATCATTAACAATTTCTGATTTCAGTGAGAGATCATTGATATGAGATTTAAGCTTTTTAATTGATTGTGCCAGTTCAAAACTCTTTTGGAGATCATCCTTCTGAGCAAGACATTTATCAACAGTAACCTTTAGATTAGGGATCAGAAATGAAGCGTACCAGTCATTCTGACTTATCTCCTTATCATATTTGAAAAATGGTTTCTCAAACTTGTTTATCCTGAATTGTTCCACACTTGCAGCTTCGTAAGCCCATCGTGTCACCATAAAGTCACCGATCACAGGCACATATATTTTCCTGGTAAGTGACCAGTGCAGATCATCATATTTAATCATGACTCCCCCCAGCAATAACTGCGGAACAAGGATGAGTGGAATAAGGATATATATACTTACTGCAGTTCTCATTCCGGCTGAAATATTTAATCCAAGCAGATTGCCGAAACAGGCCGTTGAGAAAAGGATGATCCATTGTTGAAGAAGCATTCCTCTTACTTCCATTATCAGGTTGGCTATCAGGATAAAGGAAAGTGTCTGAATTGCAGACAGAGTAAAAAGGAAATTGATCTTTGAAACAAGATAACTCAACCGGCTCAGGTTCAGAAATTTCTCTCTCTCGAGAATTTTTCTGTCCCTGTAGATTTCCTCTGCGCTCACCGTCAGCCCGATAAAGAGAGCAACAATGATACCCATAAACATAAATACCGGATAATTCTTGTTGTCAGAAAATGTATAAATACCGTTAGAGCTGTATTTTGAAATATAACCAAGAATGAAAGCAAGTATAGGAGCTTCAAGCAGGTTAATTATCATATACTGACTATCAGCAATCTTCCTGGTAAGGTTTCTTTCAATAAAGGTCCTTATCTGCTCAGCCTTTCGCGGAACCCTGAAATTGCTTGGAGGGATGCTTGTTTTTGTCGGTGTCCCTGATAAAACAGGCATCATTTTTTTTCTGTACTTCTCATACCATTCCTGAGGACTTACCTGGCGTTCCTTGCCAGGCAATCCTGAAGGGTCGATAACCTTCACCTCAGTAATATGAAGAATATTATCAGCTTCAACATTTCCGCAGGTCGGACATTCACTCTCGGCAGCATTTGCCTGTGATGTCTCTGTTTTGAAATATACCAGGGCCTCAACAGGATCCCCGTCATAAATCATATAACCACCCTTATCGAGAACCCACAGACGGTCAAACATTTTGATAATATCCGAGGATGGCTGATGGATGATAGCAAATACCAGCTTACCCTGTATAGCCTGATTACGGAGTAATACCATAACCTTTTCTGAATCAGAAGATGACAATCCGGATGTTGGTTCATCAACGAACAAAACAATAGGTTCGCGCATTAACTCAAGTCCTATGTTGAGTCTCTTTCTCTGTCCGCCACTGACCTTCTTGTTCAGCACATCTCCAACCTGGAGGTCCCTGATTTCATACAGATCCAGATCATGCAGAACCTTTTCAACAGTATTCCTTAATTCATTCTCATTAAAATCGCCAAAACAAAGACGTGCGTTATAGTATAGATTCTGATATACAGTGAGTTCCTCAATTAACATATCATCCTGCGGGACAAAACCGATAAGTCCTTTCAGATCTTCAGAATCCGAATTTATATCATACCCGTTTATATAAATATTACCTGAAGTTGGTATGAGTTTGCCATGAAGAATATTGAAAAGTGTCGATTTCCCTACACCACTTCCTCCCATTATTCCAACAAGATTTCCTGAGTCAATCTTGAAATTCATCTTCTGAACACCGTTATCAGAATTCTTGAATAAGAATTCTATATCATGGCCTTCAAATGTTACTTTCTCCAGAAAACCCCTTGAAACAAATTTTTTATAAATCCGTGAATAATAGATAGGTTCTATCCCTGGGCCTTTTATATTGACACCTCTTTCAAGAAGATACGGCCGACATGCAATAATATCTCTTCCCTTGAAATAGAGACCCAGAGGTCCATCATATATAATCAGTAGCGTTCCCGTACTCTCAATATGAAGTACTGTCAGGAATCCCTTGAAACCCTTAATTCTTATATGTCTCCATTTATCATAATTTCTGTAAACAGATGCACCTGAATACTTTGGATTGTCACTTTCAATAATCAGAATGCAATCGGGAGAAACATTATCATATGCCCTGCCTATCATAAAAGCAGAGGCATTGTCATATTCTTTTTTTGAAATATTGAATGTTCTTGCTACTATATCTATGATTGTCTTTTCCTGCTCCGTGATCATACCATCCTCAAAAGCAAACTCTATAAGCTGAAGAAAAACAATCATACGCTCTTCAAGGAAGAGCCCTTTCTTTATCTGCCTGCAGATATTTGTTATCTGGAACGAAATAAGAGATTCCTCATCTGATAATTCAGACTTATCAACACTTTTCAGTTCATTGGAATAAAACTCAAGATTATTTTCAAAAAGACTATAGTATTCTTCCTCAAGCTCCCTGTTAAGATACCGCCTGAGATAACTGCGCAGGATTTTCTTTCCTCTCGATGAAATTCCCGCAGGATTTACGGTAGAAACAATGGCAAAGATGTGAATTAAGGCAAGTAATACCGATTCCCTCATATAAACAGCATGTAAAAAAAAGACCGCAAAGACATAATCTTTGCGGTCATATTCATATTGCTCAATTATTCAACAATTTTCTCCCTTACACTTGTTATTGCTGAAGTAATATCCTTAATATTCTGCTCAGTCAGACTTGTTCCAATTCCTTCATATACTTTTTTTATTGGATCGAGGATCCTGACAAAATCGCCAACACTTGGATCATTAATATAAGGTTGTGTAATCTCAAGAAATACATCAAATGATTTTTTTTGCTCCAGGAGTACTTTTGAAATCCCTGCAACCTGATATGCAGCTTCAGATACATGAGTTGTAAGGTACATGCCTTCAACCCAGGCACCTCCGACAACAAGCAGAGCGAGAGGCTGCTGATCATTATCAGCCAGGTAAGCATAAGTATCATTAAAAGCACTTGTAAGTATATCCACAAGCTGATCTCTGTTATCAAAGTTCTGCCTTATCTTTTCATAAAGATCTTCATTGTAAATCTTCGACATATTCAACTCATTTGCAAGTGACCTGATAGCGCTCATATTATTGATGACCTCCTGCTGCATATTGTATAATGTAGCATAACTTAGATCTGCACCATAAACACCAAGATTTATAGCCCTGGTAGTACTGCTGAAATATTTCTTTACATTTTCAACCGGATTAGAAATACCGATTATAAACCCTACTTCAAGGTCAGTAAGCATTTTTATTACTTCTGCGGAGGTAGGTAAAGGGTATACATTTGATTCGATCTGGCGCTCAATTGATTGAACCTGATCCTTCTCAATCTGCTCTTGCTGTTTTACTGAAGCTCTGTTTTTGCATGATGTGTTAGCAAATGAACCAAGAATCAGCATTGTAATTAAAGCGCCTGCAAAAATCTTTTTCATCTCTGGTCTTTTTTAATTTTTAAATGGGGTTCAAAAAACTGTGGATAAAAGTAGTAAATATTCTTAAATAAAAATATTTGATCTGCTCTTATTTAAATATTCATTACTATACGGCTTTAATGTGGCAGCTCACAAGATGACATGAGTATTTCGCCGGATTGCATAGATTTACTTTCATCATGAACATCCCTGTTTTTTTATATATCTTTGAGCCCCTGTAATAAGCTCATTTTTCAGGATGTGGAAATTCGATGAAACAATCGACAGAGAGGAAACAGACAGTATCAAGTTTGACCTGAGAAGAGATACTTTTGGAAAGAATGATGTAATTCCGATGTGGGTAGCAGATATGGATTTCGAAACCCCCGATTTCATAGTAGACGCTCTTCAGAACCGGCTTAACCACCATATATATGGCTATTCATACAGACCTGAAGATTACTATAACTCGATTATCAGCTGGCATAAGAACAGGCATAACTGGAAAATTGAAAGGGAATGGATATCATTTACACCAGGTGTGGTACCTGCACTTAACATTGCCACGCTTGCATTCACTAGTCCGGGCGACAGCATCATCGTACAGCCCCCGGTATATTTCCCTTTCTTTTCTGCAGTTGAAGCACACGGCCGGAACCTGGTTTACAATCAGCTTGCAGAGACAACCGATGGTTGGAAAATGGACTTTGAATCACTTTTGAATTCGATCGACAAGAATACCAGGATGATAATAATCTCCAACCCTCATAACCCGGTCGGGAGAGCATGGGCAGAGCATGAACTTATCCAACTGGCTGAAATTTGCCTGAAAAACAAGATTCTCATTTTGTCTGACGAGATACATTCTGACCTCGTTCTTCCGGGATACCACCATTTTACTCTGGCTTCAATAGCAGAAGAGATTGCTGATATTACAATTACATGCCTGGCCCCGAGTAAAACATTCAATCTCGCAGGCCTTTCAACATCCTCGGTTGTCATTTCAAACAGTGAACTAAGAAGATCATTCAGGAAAACCCTGGATGGACTGCATATAGGGAATGGTAATATTTTTGGCACAATTGCTTCAATAGCAGCCTATTCAGGAGGTGAGGCCTGGCTTGATTCACTGCTTGACTACATAGATGGCAATATTGAATATGTAAATGAATATTGCATAAAGATGATCCCTGAAATAGTGCCGGCTAAGACAGAAGCCACTTATATGATATGGCTCGACTGTAAAAAATTTTGCATGACAGGAAAAGAGCTAATGAATTTCTTTGTAAATAGCGCTGGTGTTGGAATGAATGAAGGTTCAACATTCGGACCCGGCGGGGAAGGTTTCATGAGGATGAACGTCGCTACTTCCAGGAAGAATGTTGCGATGGCTATGCAAAAGATAGAAGAGGCAATTATAAAAATAAGATAAATAATGGAAAGAAGATTAAAGGTTAAACTAACACTTGAAGACGGAACCACATACCATGGTTATTCATTTGGATCCCCATTGGCTGCAGCCGGAGAAGTCGTATTTAATACTGCAATGACAGGTTATCCTGAAAGCCTTACCGATCCATCTTACCGCGGACAAATTCTCTGTCTTACATATCCTCTGGTAGGCAATTACGGAGCTCCGGCAAAAAGTGAGGAGAATGACCTTTATAAATTTTATGAATCTTCATCCATTCATATTTCGGGACTTATTGTCTCAGACTATTCATTTGAATACAGCCACTGGAATGCAGAGGAGAGCCTTGATGAATGGCTGAAAAGAAATAATGTGCCTGGAATTTACGGGATAGATACGAGGGCGCTTACTAAAAGGATCCGGGAGAAGGGTGCAATGCTCGGAATAATGGAACCCGAGGGCAGTACTATCGATTTTTATGATCCGAATAAAGTAAACCTGGTTGCAGAAGTAAGCACTCATTCAAAAAAGGTCTATGGCTCAGGCAAGTACCGTATACTGCTGGTTGACTGTGGTGTAAAGTATAATATAATCCGCAACCTTATGAAAAGAGACACCACAATTATAAGAGTTCCCTGGGATTATGATTTTCACCAGGAAGAGTATGATGGTTTGTTCCTTTCAAACGGCCCTGGTGATCCGAAAATGTGTTCTGCCACAATTGAGAATATCCGCAAATCGTTTTCACTGACAAAACCTGTGTTTGGAATTTGCCTTGGAAACCAGCTTATGGCTCTGGCCTCCGGAGCTGATACATATAAGCTGAAATATGGCCACCGAAGCCATAACCAGCCAGTCCTTCAGGTTGGTACTGACAAAGCATATATCACATCGCAGAATCACGGATTCGCGGTTGACAATGAAACACTTAAAAAAGACTGGGAGCCTCTGTTTATAAATATAAATGACAATACCAATGAAGGGATGAAACATAATTCAATGCCTTTCTTTTCAACCCAGTTCCATCCTGAAGCATCCGGAGGCCCTACTGACACCGATTATCTGTTTGATGTTTTTATTGAGAATATTAAAAAATCGATGCAGACAGACCCATTGTGAGCTGGTTATTAATCCGTTACATGCTTCATCATCTTCTCGGCAAACTCTGAAGCTGAAGTATTTTTAAAAGGTTTCATTCTCTCTTCAAAAAGATCAGCTATCTCCTTATTGCACAGATTTCCAATGCTGCCTTCATGAACATAATCAGCGAGTGCAGTTTTCGAGAATGATGAGTTTTTTACCATATCCGACACAGCCTTATAAGCGTCACGGAAAGGTATTCCGTGCTTAACAAGCCTGTTGACCTCCTCGGTACTGAAAATTGTATTATAGAGAGGATTTTCGGTTATATTCTTCTTAACCTTGATATTGTTAAGCATCAGCAACATTATCTCAATACACTCTCTCAGCTCACCGAATGCGTCAAATACAAGCTGCTTGAGCAACTGAAGGTCCCTGTTATAGCCCGACTGCAGGTTACTTGTAAGGATTGCGATCTGGTTAGGAAGTGTCTGAATCACATTGCACCGGGCCCTGATGAGCTCAAATACATCTGGATTTCGCTTCTGGGGCATAATGCTTGAACCTGTCACATATTCGTCGGGAAAATCAATAAACCTGTACTCGGAACTCATATAGATACATATATCCATTGAGAATCGCGATAATGTCTGTGCCACAGAAGCAAGAGCCGAGGCAACCGCCATTTCAATCTTTCCTCTGCTTAGGCTCGCATAAGCAGAATTGTAAAGCAGATCGTCAAATTCCAGCAATTCAGAGGTAAGCTTCCTGTTTATTGGAAGTGTTGTACCGTATCCAGCTGCAGTCCCTAGAGGATTCTGATTGTTGAGAGCCCTTGCCCCTGCAAGGAGAACTATATCATCAGCCAGACATTCAGCCCATGCTCCAAACCATAACCCGAATGATGAAACCATAGCAGGCTGCATATGTGTATAGCCAGGAAGTAAAACCTCCTTATATTGTTCACTCAGGCTCTGAAGCTTGTTAAATACTTTCCTGATATGAAACGACAGCTTGTCTATCTCTTCCCTGGTATAAAGGCGGATATCTACAAGCACCTGGTCATTCCTAGATCGTCCGGTATGTATCTTTTTACCGGTTGTACCCAGTATCGATGACATTTCCTTCTCTATCTGGGAATGAATATCCTCAACATCTATTTCAATAACCAGACTGCCCTCCTCATCCCATTCAAACAGGGAATGAAGTGCCTTCAGCATTCCATTCTTCTCATCAGTGGATATCAGACCGACATCCTGAAGCATAATAACGTGAGCCATCGAACCCACAATATCCCACTTCGTAAGGGCTAAATCGGTTTTCCTGTCTTTTCCTGCTGTAAATTCAATAATAGCAGGTTCGGGATTAATCCCCTTTTCCCAAAGTTTCATTTCAATAAATTTTTGATTTTATTTCCCGCTCGCCTCAACAATAGCCCTGTGAGCCATAAGTCTGATCGCATTTATCCTTATGAATCCCTTGCTGTCAGTCTGATCAAAACCTCCTTCAATGTCCATACTCGATAAATTCTTGTTATAAAGGGATGATGGTGATTCCCTGCCTTCTATCAGAACATTGCCCTTATAGAGACAGAGATGCACGCTTCCATCAATAAGCTCCTGACTTTTCCTGATGGCAGCCATGAGGAAATCCATTTCCGGACTGAACCAGAATCCGTTATAAATTATTTCAGCAAATTTTGGGGTAAGCATATTTACAAGTCTCATTACCTCCCTGTCCATGGCTATTCCTTCAATGTCCTTATGAGCGATATGAAGCACAGTCGCTGCAGGAGTCTCATATACACCCCTTGATTTAATTCCGACGTACCGGTTTTCAACCATATCCAGAAGTCCGATTCCATTCTTCCCGGCAAGCTCATTCAGATAAACATACATTTCATATGAATCGTCCTTAACTGTACCGTCATCTTTATTAATCAGCTTAACTGGCAGTCCATCCTTAAAATGTATTACAATCCGTGTTTCCTTATCCGGTGCATCCTGGGGCAGCACCATCTTCTCGAGCATATTCTTCTGAAGCGTGTACATCGGATCTTCAAGTATACCTGCTTCGTGACTGATATGCATCAGGTTATCATCTTCACTATATGGCTTGTCAATACTAGCTTTTACCGGGATTTTCTTTTCTGAGGCATATTTCAGGAGGTCAGTTCTTCCCTTGAACTGCGCTAGAAATTCCCTGTCCTTCCATGGTGAAATAACCTCAACCCCAGGCATAAGAGCATAATATGTAAGCTCAAACCTTACCTGGTCATTACCTTTACCTGTTGCCCCATGTGCCACAGCATTTGCCCCTTCAGCCTTTGCGACCTCAATCTGTTTCTTTGCAATAAGTGGCCTCGCCAGCGCAGTACCCAGAAGATACCTGTCTTCATATATCGCATTTGCCATTATTGCCTTAAGAACATAATCCTCAATAAACTCCCTTTTAAGGTCAGCAATTATCACTTTCGAAGCTCCGAGAAGCAAAGCCTTTTCCCTGCATGCTTCAAAATCCTCTTTCTGTCCCACATCCGCAACAAATGCTATTACTTCATATCCTTTTTCTATAAGCCACTTTAGAATGACTGATGTATCAAGACCTCCACTGTAGGCCAGAACGACTTTTTCTTTCATTTTTTTTGATTATTTGACTTGTTTAAAACTATTTTGAAATATCCTTTTTATGTTTTCTGCCAGGCCGGTTTTACTTTTTTCTGATCTGTTCATGTAACCCTGGAAGTACTATTTCGAGACAAGAATGAAGCTGATGAGATGAGATGCCGTCCCTTGGTATCAGAAGAATTGTATCATCTCCTGCAATTGTTCCTGCCACTTCATAACGGCCTGCATCATCAATATAAAGTGCAGTATTGCTGGCATTGCCTGGTAATGTCTTAATTATAAGCATCCCCTTTGCTTCAATAATGTCCTGAATCACAGGTACAATATTAAGTTTCCCGATTGATTCATTTGAAACCCTGATATTATCCGGCATGGAATACTTGTAACCCCCGGCACCGTCGGGAATCCTTCCAACCCCCAGTTGCCTTAAATTACGGGATAGTGTAGCCTGTGTACAGCTTATCCCTTTCCCTTTCAGTTTCTTTAGTAACTCCTCCTGTGTTGTTATCCTGGCCTCTCGTATTATTTTCTCAATTGCCAGAAGTCATTTTGTTTTTTGCATATTTAAGCATTT
>CAYLYN010000141.1:0-12100 GCA_964387565.1 uncultured Rikenellaceae bacterium
GCTTTTAAAAAAGCAAAAACTATATTTGTCAAGCAACCTAATTTAGAATTTAAACAAACCTCTATTTACAAATAATCCTGACATGAAAAAACTATCCTTCCACCAATGGGCTCTTGTTTTCGCCCTTCTGATGTTAGTAATAACCCTGGCCCTTGTATTTACTGGCAATGGGAGTAACGCAGGGCCTTTTCTTATAGCATTTTTTATTTCCCTCTCATTTGGAGTCAAGGCATTTCAGGCAACAAAGGGACTTTCATTCACAATGTGGATGTTCACGGCAGTTGCAGCAGCTATGTATTTTCCTCAGTATTTCGTCTCATATGGCGATTTTCAGTTTAAAAGACTCATAACACCACTTCTTCAGATCATTATGTTTGGCATGGGTGCACAGATGAGTCTTAATGATTTCACTGGTGTCATCAAAATGCCTAAGGGTGTGGCTATTGGTGTTATTGGTCACTATACCATAATGCCTGTTATGGCATTTCTTATAACGGTTGTTTTCGAGTTTCCTCCCGAGATTGCAGCCGGTATTATCCTTGCCGGCTGTGTACCAAGCGGACTGGCATCAAATGTTATGTCTCTGCTTGCTAATGCAAACCTGGCACTTGCGGTAACGATTGGTGCAACAACAACTATACTGGCTCCTTTTGTAACTCCATTTCTTATGAAGATAATCGGCGGACAGTTTATTGCGATAGATGTCTGGAAAATGATGCTTGATATTTTTGAAATGATGATCCTGCCGATAATAGCCGGTTTTATCTTCAACCTTTACAATATTGGCAAAGCTGACAGGCGTTCAAAAACAATCCAGATGTTATCATATTTCATCATTATCCTGATGGCCAATATTATATATATGAAGGTTCATAATACTGACCTTGCCGGTTATCTTAAGGAATCTGCCATATCACTTTCGATATTTTTTGTTCTTCCGGTTCTTGCAGCCCTTGCACTGAAACAGCTTCTTAAGGGAGATCAGAAGGTCATCAAGAAAGTATTGTCAATGTTATCAATGGTTGGAATTGCAATAATTGTAACAGTTATTACCGCAGCCGGTCGCGATAGTCTTATGACTGTGGGAGGTCTTCTGCTCGTTCTTGTAATTCTTCATAATCTTGCAGGCTATGCTCTTGGCTATGGTGTCGCCTGGATTTTTAAGATGCCTGAGCAGGACAGAAGAACCATTGCTTTTGAGGTTGGAATGCCGAATGCCGGACTCGCTTCAGGGCTTGCCATGACTATAGGCAACATCGCTACAGTAGGACTGGCACCAGCTGTTTACGGGCCTCTGATGAATGTCACAGGATCTACACTTGCCAGCTGGTGGAGAACAAGGATCCCCAAGGATGCTAAGACAGAAGACAAATAATAAACATAATATAACAGTCACATTATTATTAAAATAAATATTAACCAGAAATAAAATCTTATATATGGAGAACAGAATCGTAACATTCGGAGAAATAATGCTTAGGCTTGTACCACCAGGCTTTGAGAGGTTCAGCCAGGCTAAGCAGTTATGTGCATCTTTTGGTGGTGGTGAGGCAAACGTTGCAGTATCACTTGCCAACTTCGGGATGAAGGTAGATTATGTAACACGCCTTCCAAAAAACGATATTGCTGAATCATGCCTGATGGAGCTCAGAAGGTATAAGGTTGGTACTGAAAAAATTGTCTTTGGAGGCGATCGCATGGGCATCTATTTCCTTGAAAATGGAGCTGTTGCACGTGCAAGCAAAGTTATTTACGACCGTGCAAATTCTGCTATAGCGGAGATAAAACCAGGTATGATTGACTGGGATTCAGTTTTTGAAGGTGTTAACTGGTTCCACTGGACCGGTATCACACCTGCAATTTCTGAAGGAGCAGCTCTTGCATGCAAAGAAGCTATTGAGACAGCCAATAAAAAAGGGATAACTGTATCGACAGATCTTAACTTCAGGAAAAACCTCTGGAAATGGGGAAAAAAGGCTACAGAAGTTATGCCCGAACTTGTAAAGGGTTGCGATATTATTCTTGGTAATGAAGAAGATGCTGAAAAGGTATTTGGAATCCATCCACAGGGTGTTGATGTGACCAAAGGGCATGTTGAAGCTGCAGCATATGAATCAGTATGCAGGCAGCTTATGGAAAAATTCCCGAAAGCAAAAAAGGTAATAATTACTCTTCGCGGATCAATAAATGCAAACCATAACACCTGGTCAGGTGTACTCTGGGATGGTAAAAAACTCTTTCAGGCTCCCGAATATGACATCACTCATATTGTTGACAGAGTGGGTGGAGGAGATAGTTTTATGGGAGGACTGATATACGGACTTCTCACATTTACCGGGGATGATCAGAAAGCACTTGACTTTGCAGTTGCTGCTTCATGTCTCAAGCATACTATAATAGGTGATTTTAACCTTGTGACCGTAAAAGAGGTTGAGACACTTATGGGAGGAGATGCTTCAGGACGCGTTTCAAGATAGAATTACTATTAAACATTTAAACAAAATAATATGGCAAGATTTACAAGAATACAGGTAGCCCTTAAGATGGCAGAAGCAGGCATGATCCCGGTCTTCTTCAACAAAGACGTTGAAATTTGCAAGAAAGTGCTTGAAGCATGCTATAAGGGAGGAATCAGGCTGTTCGAATTTACAAACAGGGGCGATTATGCCCATACAGTTTTTGAGCAGCTAAATAAATTTGCAGAAAAAGAGTTTCCTGAAATGATTCTTGGAACGGGATCAGTGATAGATGCTCCAACTGCTGTTCTCTATATGCAGCTTGGGTCTAATTTCATAGTTTCTCCGATACTTAATGAAGAGATGGCTTATGTGTGCAACAGGAGAAAAGTATTATGGTCTCCCGGCTGCGGATCAGCAAGCGAGATATCAAAAGCCGAATCACTTGGCGCTGAAATAGTTAAGATATTCCCTGGTGCCCAGGTTGGAGGACCGAAGTTCGTTTCTGCTGTCAAAGGACCAATGCCATGGACCCAGATCATGCCTACCGGAGGGGTTGAACCAACAGAGGCTAATCTTACTGAATGGTTCAAGGCAGGTGCAGTATGTTGCGGAATGGGATCTCAGCTCATCAAGTCAGATCTCATAAAAGCAGGTAATTTCAAACAGATTGAAGAGGATATTAAAGTAGCAATAGCTCTGGCAAAAAAACTAAGAGAGCAGTATCCCGTGAAGATCTGATTACAATTTATAGTTACCGGAGTAATAACTACCATTAAAACTCTAAGAAAATGATAGCTGATATTATAAAGAACAGACATCTGTATGAATGTATTTCTCCAAGGATAAAAACCGCCCTGGAGTATATTTCAAAAACAGATTTTTCATCAATGGAACCTGGCAGATATGAAATCGACGGATCAAATCTCTTCGTTCTTGTCCAGGTTTATGATACTATTCCCAGGGAACAGGGAAAATGGGAATGTCATCAGAAATATATTGATATACAGTATATAGCTGAAGGAATTGAACAGATAGGTGCGAACACTATCGGTAAGATGCATGTAACAACTGAATATAATCCTGAAAAAGATGTCGCATTTCTGGGCGGGGAAGGTGACTATGTTACTTTATCAGAAGGTGCATATGGCATTTTCTTCCCTGAAGATGCCCACCAGCCTAAAATAGCACCAGGTAATGTACCGGGAAAGGTAAAAAAAGTTGTTGTCAAGGTAAAAATTGACTGAGATTACTAACTGATTGAAAGATGAAAAACTGCCTGAGAGATATTTTCCGGCAGTTTTTTTTATATTACGTCTCATTAAATTTTTTCCGATGATCAAACCATCTAAATCCTTAATTAAAGTTATAGTTATAACAATGAAACATTTGTTCTTCCTGTTAATTCTTGCTATAATACTGAACAGTGGTTGCAGGAGCAATACAGTGGAAAATCTGTATACACCTGTAAGAATCATTTTTGATACTGATCTTGGCTCTGACTATGATGATGTCGGAGCCCTGGCCTTTCTTCATTCAATGGCCGACAGCGGAAAGGCGGAAATACTGGCTACACTTTCTTCAAACGGGTATGAGCTGACAGCTCCGTCAATTGATGTGATCAACACCTATTTCGGTCGTAAAGATCTACTTGTAGGCTCACCCGGGAAAGGAAGCGTGACAGATATATCACCCTATCACTGGGCTGATACGCTTGTTGAACGGTATCCCCACAGAATAAGAACATCATCGGATGCTCCCGATGCGGTTAATATCTATAGAAAAGTACTTGCTGCCCAACCGGATACAAGTGTCATTATTGTTACCGTGGGATATCTGACCAACTTAAAAAATCTGCTTATGTCTTTACCCGACGATATCTCACCCCTGGCAGGAGAAGATTTAATTACCAGGAAAGTTAAAAGACTGGTTACAATGGGAGGGATATTTCCGGATGGAGGAAGATCATTCAATATCTTCATGGATTCTGAAGCATCAGAATATGTATTCAGAAGCTGGCCGGGAGAAATTATTTTTACTGGTGATGATATCGGAGAAAAGATAAAAACAGGCCTCCGTCTGATCAGTTCTGACATTAAAAACAGTCCGGTCAAGGATACCTACACGATAGGAATGCCTCTGTCCGGAGATCTTTCCGGCAGGATGAGCTGGGATCAGACTGCCGTCCTGATAGGTGTATACGGGACAGAAGGTTTCTTTAACACTATACGGGGTAAAATCACTGTTTATCCGGATGGGAGCAATACATGGGAAGATGATCCTGAGGGTAAACACAGCTATGTCAGGCAGAAGATGCCTGTTGATGAGATTACCAGGTTCATAGAGGACAGAATGATGCATTTGCCTGTCGTTAGATGAGATATGAGAGGTGAGGGTTGAGGAGCAAGGGGTGAGGAGTGAATAGGATTCCTTCAGCCATCACCCTTTCGCCTGTTTATTTCTGATCATTTTTTTATATCTTGTATCTTCATTTAAGATTAATATTCAAGCACCATTGCATCATGGCAAAGTATAGTCTTGAACCGGTTACGGTTCCACATGTTAATACAAAATACCGGAGTATAGTAACCAGTCTACCGGTACCGGAGTCGCTTCCGGTATTTCAGCAGCTGGCTGTATCCGAACCTGTCTCGATGATGGGACAACCTCCTGTTGTATGGGACAGGGCTGAAGGATTCCAGGTTTACGACAGGTGGGGTAACATGTGGATAGACTGGTCATCGGGAGTATTGATAACCAATGCAGGACATGGGCGGAAGGAAATATCTGAAGCATTAAAGGAAGTAATTGAACATAAACTTCTTGCAACATATGTTTTTGTACATGAAAAACGTGCTGAACTTACAAAAATGTTGCAGGAGCTTGCTCCTCATCCCTTAGATTACCAGGTATTCCTGTTAAGTACCGGCAGTGAGGCTACTGAAAACTGTATCAAACTTGCAAAAACATATGCGTTTGAGAAATACGGACCGAATAAAAAATATTTTGTATCCTTCAGGAATTCATTTCATGGCCGGACACTTGGTGCACAGCTCGCAGGAGGTAATCCACGTCTTAAAACATGGATAGTGGATGAAGGCAGGACCTTTGTCCAGGTACCCTTTCCTGATGGATATAAGAACGAAAACACATCTTTCGACCTTTTCCTGTCCACACTTAATGAAAAGGGAATTAATCCGCGTGATATAGCAGGGGTAATGACTGAATCATACCAGGGAGTTGGTCCTGACTTCCTCCCGGTTGAGTATGCCACCAGGCTGGAGGCATTCTGTACTGAACATGATATTATCACTATATTTGATGAGGTGCAGTCAGGTTTCGGAAGGACAGGAAAGATGTTCTGCTACGAACATTATGGGATCAGGCCTGACCTTATAGCCTGCGGCAAGGGAATATCCTCCTCGCTCCCGCTTTCTGCCGTGATAGGAAGAAAAGATATAATGTCACTATATTCACCCGGCTCGATGACATCAACTCATTCCGGAAGTCCATTACCTGTTGTGGCGGCAGTTGAAAACCTTAAAATAATAAAGAAAGAAAATCTTGTTGAGAATGCCCGGATAATGGGTCAGATACTTGTACCTGAGCTTCACCGTATCAGAAATAAGTACCCTGATTTTCTTGGCTGTGTACAGGGGCTCGGACTGGTAGCAGGAATCCAGGTTGTAAAGAAAGGTACAAAGCAACCCGATGCTGAGACAGCTGTTAAAATCAATGAAAAATGTTTCCATAAGGGTCTGCTTATGTTTGCTCCGGTGGGCGTTGCCGGTGAATGTCTGAAAATTGCACCTCCCCTTGTAATAAATGAGGAGGCCCTGAGAGAATCAATCCAGGTTCTTGAAGAGGCATGCGATGAAATACTTGGATAATTAAAATCTTTAAATTACTTCCAATGGGAAATATAGATGTGCTTATTATCGGAGGAGGAATGATCACCTACGACCTTATACTTCCATCAGTATATCATCTCCAGCGAACCGGTATTGCAGGCGATATTAAAGTATGTGCACTGGATTCAGGTCCTCTCAAATCGCTGAAAACATCACGGGATATTAGTGAGGCATTTCCGGGTCAGGATTTCACACCATTCCCTGCACTTACCGAACCAGAAGAAAATAAATTCCCGGACCTGTATAAACAGGTGATTTCCGGTATGAAACCAAGACAGATAGTTATTGTTGCAATGCCCGACCAGTTGCATTATCCGGTTGTAATTGAAGCACTTAAGAATAACCAGCATGTTCTATGTGTGAAACCCCTGGTACTGAAATATGAGCAGGCAGCAGAAATAGAAAAGACAGCACATGAAAAAGGACTTTTTGTAGGGATTGAATATCATAAAAGGTTCGACCGCAGGTCGCTTATGGCTAAACGCAGTTTTGAACTTGGACAGTTCGGTGAATTTGTGATGGGTGAAGCAAAGCTCATTGAACCATATTATTACAGGTCATCAAATTTCCAGAACTGGTTCACATGTGATATGACAGACCCTTTTGTATATATTGGTTGTCATTATGTGGATCTGGTATATTTCATTACCGGACTCAAACCTGTTGAGGTATCTGTTTCAGGTATCAGTGGGAAGTTCCCTAATGGAAATGAAGCTTATATGTGGGCTCATGGAAGGGTCAGGTTTGAAAACAATGCTCTTCTATCTGTTATTGATGGTCTGGGTTATCCCGATGAGGCAGCAGGAAGTAATGATCAGAGTCTGCAAATGTTCTTCGAAGGTGAAGGAAAGACTGGTATGATCAAACATAATGACCAGTTCAGGGGGGTCGAACATTCCTATCTTGAGGGAATCGGTTGTGGCGGATCACACTTCAATTATGTTAGTCCCGATTTCTATAAACTTATCCCCTGGGAGGGTGAAGGCTATAAACCTGCCGGGTATGGTTATGAATCGGTTGCAGCTTCTGTAACCATGGCCTGGCAGATTGAAAATGAAGTAAGGGGAATGTCAGAAGCTGAGTCGCTCGCTAAAAGAAAGAAGATACTCAGGGAAGTGGATAAGAAAGGCATTATAGCAACCCCTGCCAACAGTTATATTAATGAGCTGGTTATTGAGGCTGCCAGGATTTCTATTCTTGGTGACGGGTTGCCTGTATCAATTATATATGGAGAAAAACCGCATGTAAAACCAAGAAAATAAAAGTTAACCTGACATAAACAAAATAAGGCTTAATACTTTGATAATCAACACATATAACACAATTCAAACCTATGAAAAAAGTACCTGTGATTCTATTACTCTCTTTAATGATTCTTACAGTATTTTCCTGCAGGAGCAATAAGGATGATTTTCGTTCAATAAGACCTGAAGTACTTAAGGACAAAATAGCCGGCGGATGGGCTGGTAAAATGATTGGTGTAACATACGGTGCCCCTACTGAATTCAGAGCAAGGGGAATAACCTATGAAGATTCTATCAGATGGAAACCTGCTGATATACGTGGCAGTATGTGGCAGGATGATATATATGTACAGCTGACATTCCTCATGTCGATGGACAAGTATGGTATGGATGCACCTTCCAAGAAGTTCCAGGAGATGTTTGCGAAGGCAGGCTATGGATTATGGCATGCAAACATGCAGGCAAGGAAGAATTATTATGACAGTATTTTTGCTCCGTTATCAGGGACGCCAGAGTATAACCTGCACGCCGATGATATTGATTTCCAGATTGAAGCTGATTATATAGGCTTCATGTGTCCGGGAATGCCGGCGACAGCAGCCAAAATAGCTGACAAGATAGGCAGGATAATGAACTACGGGGAAGGCGTTTATGGAGGGATTTTTGTTGCCGCGCTATATTCTGAAGCATATTTTGAGAATGATATTCCTAAAATTATTGAAAAGGCTCTTCTTTCAATCCCCTCAGAAAGTGATTATTACAAAATAATACAGGATGTTATAAAGCTTCATCAGCATTATCCTTCCGACTGGAGAGCTGCATGGAAAGAGCTGGAAGAAAAATGGGGAGATGTTGATATATGCGGAGCAGGTGTTCCGTTCAATATTGACGCAAAGCTTAACGGAGCCTATATAGTTATGGGGCTGCTTTACGGTGAGGGTGATCCTATGAAGACACTTGAGATATCAACACGCTGCGGACAGGATTCAGACTGCAACCCGTCAAATGCTCTCGCGGTTCTTGGTGTAATAAATGGTTTCAGCGGTTTGCCTCAGTACATGCAGGATGGTGTAAACGCCATGGGTGATTCGCTTTTTATCTATACATCCTATTCATTTAATTCTGCTGTTGCCAGCACTGTTAAATATGCAGAAGAACTAATCCGGAAAGACGGAGGAACAGTATCAGAAAAAGCCATCAGGATCAAGGTACAAGATCCTGTTGCTCCTGAGTATGAAAACTCCTTTCCCGATGTTGTATTTGATAAGAGCATATCAATCTTTAATGATGAAGGATGGTCTTTCAAGGGAAAATGGAAGCCGTTTGAGATCACTGATCGTAATAATAAAAAGATACGACAGTCGATGTTTGCGGAAGAAGAGGGCGATGAACTGGAATTATCATTTACCGGAACCGGAGTTTCTTTAGTTGGTAACTGGTACAGGGATGGAGGCAAGGCAGATGTATATATTGACGGAACACTGCACAGAAGCATTGATACATACTACGATTTTGCAAACCAGCAGCATACTGAAAGTATCTGGCATATTATGAAGCTTTCACCTGGCGAACATAAAGTCAGATTAGTCGTAAAAGGAGAAAAAAGGCCTGAATCATCAGGAACAAGAGTCTATATAACCTCAGCTGTAATATTCAAAACTGAAGCCAAGAAGAGTGATTCATGGAAATTTTCCTTTGAAAAATAAGTATCAGGAGGGCTTAAAAAAGTCCTTTTCAAAGGCTTCCTTGTTGAAAGTGTTCTTATTTCCCAGAAATTCAACAATTTTTGCAACATCTGCATAAGCATTGCCAAGACATGTTGAAGCACCGGGAGAAGGAGTAATATTGAAAATAATATTATCTCCTGTAAGTTTTGCTTCACCCAGCTCAAGTTTACGCGTGGTATTATTAACTATCTGAGGTCTGGTACCTCCTATACCTTTAGCAAATCTAAGCTCACTGAGTTTTAGTGAAGGCACTATCTTCCTGACTTCCTTTATAAAAAGCCGTCTTCCAAAATACGGCAGGTCATAAAGAAAATTCATGAATACATAAGCAAAGAGTACCCTGTCAAAAATTATCTTTGAGAGGCTGATTACAGGGCTTATCCCAAGACCGAATGTTTTCCAGTACTCCCAGAAGGAGCTCCAGTTATGTCTTTCCAGCTGAAAAATAGGCATTGCTGTCGGTCCAAACCTTGTAACTTCAGAATTATGTACTTCCGGATCACCATGAATGGCAGCAAATGGCAGCTTTGGCTGTTGAATAGTGTAGACCTTGCCATTCAGCACTTTAGGGCCGGTATAAAAGCTTCCAGCCATAGATAATATAGAAAGGTTCTTACCATAACCCAGCGACTTTGCTATCATAAGGCTATGCCCCCCTGCAGCTACAATAACTGCAGTAGCTTTTATTTCTCCCTTATTTGTAATAGCAGTGTAGTGGTCACCTGTTTTTGATATTTTAAGCAGTTTTGTACCAAGATGTATGCCCTGAAGAGGATTATTCTTGAGTGAATTATCTACAAATGAATGACACAGTTGCTTAAAATCAACAGTATATCCATCTTCAGTTACCAGGGCAAGGATCTCCTGATCCGGATCTCTGCCTTCGAGAATCCTGGGTTCAATTTTCCCTATTTCCTCCTTCTCAATGATCTTTAGTTTTGGGAAAAGCTCACCAAAGGGGGGATATCTCTTCCTGAGGCCTTCAACCTGCTCCTTCCCGACAGCTAATACCATCTTAGAATATTTGCTGTAAAGTTTCTTACTGCCTGATGATGCACCTTCAGCTTCGAGATAATTCATGACCATGTCGGCCATCCATTTCACCTTCCTTGCCTTCTCAATAGAATAATTGGTTTCAATATCTCCAAAATGAAGAGTCTGGCTGTTATTGTATGATGCTGAATTTACGAGTCCAAAATCAGAATATTTCTCAATCAGACATACATTTTTAATGTCAGTGTATTTACTTAATGTATAAAGAAGAGCTGTTCCTGTCACTCCTCCTCCTACTATAAGCACATCATATTTTTCGTTTGCCAGATCATTCATATTAGTAATAGTTTTAGCGTTGGTTCATTGGAATATACTGTTTCTTACCATATACATTTTTAAATGCAGGACGAATAATCCTTTTTGCTGCAAAAGTCAGTTCTTCTATCCTGTGAGTGCACCATCCGGAGACTCTTGCAACCGCAAACAAAGGTGTGTAAAGTTCTTTGGGAATATCAAGGCATGCATATACAAATCCGGAATAGAAGTCTACATTAATGCAGACTACTTTTGTGAAATTCTCTCCTTTGAATACCCTGAGAACTTCAGGAGTCAACCTCTCAACCATCTCATAAAGTTCAAATTCATCAAGACGACCTTTTTCAATAGCAAGTTCTCTTGCCTTTGCCTTAAGAATTGCAGCACGGGGGTCAGATATAGTATACACCGCATGTCCAATTCCATATATTTTTCCTGTGTAATCATTTGCTTTTTTGTTCAGTATCTTCAGGAGGTAAGCCTCAACCTCTTTTTCACTTTTCCAGTCTTTTACATGAGCTTTCATATCCTCCATCATCTCCAGCACCCTTATATTTGCGCCACCGTGTAAAGGTCCTTTCAGGGAGCCGATTGCAGATGTTACAGAGGAATAAATGTCGGTTTCGGAAGAGCTTGTAACTCGCATGGTGAAAGTTGAGTTATTTCCTCCTCCATGTTCTGCATGTAGCACAAGAAGGAGATCAAGAAGGTCGGCCTCAAGTTTTGTAAAACCGGTGCAGTCTCCTTTAATCAGATACAGAAAATTCTCTGCTGTTGTCATTTCCGGTTGCGGATGGCGTATTGAAAGCGTCTTTCCCTGGTATAAGTGTCTGAGTGCCTGATACGAATAGGCGACTATTGTAGGGAATTTTGCCATCAGGTTCAATGACTGTCTGACCATATTGTCAAGTGATATATCATCAGGCTTTTCATCAAGGATATATAAGCCGAGAACAGATCTGGCAAGGATATTAAGAACATCCTTACCTTTCATCGACAGAATCATATCTTTTGTGAAATCGTCAGGAAGAGATCTCAGTGATGCCATGTAATCTGAAAACTCTTTGAGCTCATCACGCTTGGGAAGACGACCTGTCAGAAGGAGAAATACCGTTTCATCGAATCCGTGTCTGTTCTCCTCCTGGAAACCATGTGTTATATCTTCAATATCAATACCTCTGTAAAGTAATCTCCCGGGTATTGCGACCACTTTATCATTTTCCTTTTTGTAGCCAACAACTTCGCCGATATTGGTCAGTCCGACCAGCACTCCTGTACCATCCTTATTTCTCAGACCACGCTTTACATCAAATTGATCAAACAAATCACTATTTATGTCACAGCATTGTTTTACCTCTGCTTCAAACTGTGTAAAGAATTCGGTTCTCATCGGGTATTAATTTTCGGGTTATATGGTTCGATCTTAACTAAATATTTGAAATAATAGCATCTCC
>CAYLYN010000142.1:0-4829 GCA_964387565.1 uncultured Rikenellaceae bacterium
CTTGCCTTTTTCCGCGCTCCAGATTATTGCAAATATATCTCCTCCTATTCCTGATCCGGTTGGTTCAACAACTCCAAGAACTGCATCGGCAGCAACAGCTGCATCAATTGCTGTTCCTCCTTTCTTCAGGATATCAAGTGCCGCCTGGGTGGCAAGCGGATGACTTGTCGCAGCCATTCCATTTCGTGCTATTACCTCTGACCGCGTTGTAAAATCATGACCGGTAACTCTGTCCTGCGAGTGTATCACTATTGCAAACAAAAGTAATGCTGAGGCTAAAATTGTTTTTTTCATTATAATCTGAATTCACTTATAACATTAATAATCTCTATCTGGCCATTGCTCTTGCTCTCAGTTCAGGGGTCATTTTTTCAATGGCATACCTCAGAGCAGTTCTGGGCATTGTGACTTTTTTCTTCATGACATAATCAAAGACCTCTTTCTGATGTGCCTGGCTGGCAACTTTCAGCATCCATCCATAACCTTTCTGAACCATATCGTCTTTATCGGTATGCAGGATGTCTGCTATTTCAAAAATATCATTCAGGAACAAACCTTTTCTTGCAGGGACGATCAATGAAACAGCTGATGCTCTTTTCATCCACCTGTTCCCTGAATGCGACCATTGCTTCATCTTTTCAATATAAACCGGATACATTTCAATAAATGTACCAACAGTATGATTGCAAAGAGTATCGCATGTTGCCCAGTTGGTTATATTTTTGTTCACCCAATTTTCAAATGTTTGAATATCAGCAGTTTCGTATTGTTTATGAACATTATATGACCATGTGCAGGCAATCAGTGACTCCTCAATTATCCCCGGTCTGAAAAGCTCTTCACACAAGCTGAAGATATTTTTTTTGCTCTTATCCGGGATTGTTTTATAATGTACATTACTGATATTTTTTATCTGAGCTGCCTTCACACCATATAATTTAACCTCCTCCCTGAAAAATCTTTCACCGGATTCCTTATTTTTCTGGTCAGCATTCTTTATTAGTTCTTTCCTTATTATTTCAATAACAGGATCCATTTTCTGGTAACATTTAACTGCAAAATACGCCATGAAAATCAAAGTATGCAAAGAAATGATATAAATTTTCGTTTCATTGCGAACATTGCAGAAAATCTTTACGAAATTTGCTGATAAAAAAATTCTATAACTCATGAAACCCGCATGAATGATTACAGGTACAAATACTCTTATAAAATACAATTAGATCATATGTGGTCCTCCCGCCTAAGCGGGACAGGCTATCATATTATTAAAATAAAAATTATATTATGATGAAACATTATGCCAAATCCTTTATCATTTTTTCTATGATTCTGAGCCTTAATATTGGGTGCAAAAATGCAACCGGTCCTGAAAATGAAGTGAAAGATGACTTCAAGTATTTTGTTGAGCAGTTCGAAGATATCAGGATACTTAAATACAAACTTCCTGCTTTCGAATCACTATCTCTGAATCAGAAAGAGTATATCTATTATCTGAGTCAGGCTGCGCTTGCCGGAAGGGATATTCTCTGGGATCAGAATTTCAGGTACAATCTCCTTATAAGAAAAACCCTTGAGGCTGTTATAGACAGCTATTCCGGAGACAAGAACAGCCAGGAGTATAAAGAATTTCTTACTTATGCAAAAAGAGTATTCTTTGCTAACGGTATTCATCATCATTATTCAAGTGATAAATTTAAACCAGGTTTCAGCAAGGAGTATCTGTCAACGCTGATATCCGGATCAGATCCCTCGAAGCTTCCCATGGAACAGGGACTTACTGTTGAGAAGTTTGTTGACTTTCTTGCTCCAGTATTATTTGATGAAAGTCTCTATGCAAGGAAGGTTGAGCAGAGGGAAAATGCTGACATGGTAGCCGAATCGGCTTCAAACTTCTATGAAGGTGTTACCCAGAAAGAGGTGGAGGATTTCTATGCAGGTAAGATTAATCCTAATGATCCCAGACCAGTATCGCTTGGACTGAATTCAAAAGTTGTCAAAGTTAAAGGAAAGGTAGCAGAAGAGGTCTACAGATCAGGAGGATTATATGGGGCTGCCATTGATGAGATTATCGGGTGGCTCAGTAAAGCTGCAAAGGTTGCAGAAACAGATATGCAGAAGAAGGAAATATCTCTCCTTATTGAGTATTATAAAACCGGTGACCTCAAGAAATGGGACGAATATAATGTTGCATGGGCAGGGAATACTGGCTCAATGGTTGACTATATCAACGGTTTTATTGAGAATTATGAGGATCCGCTTGGAATGAAAGCTACCTGGGAGGCAATTGTAGATTATACAGATTTAGAGGCTTCGAAAAGAACAGCAATTATTACTTCAAATGCACAGTGGTTTGAAGATAATTCTCCGATACAGCAGCAGTACAAGAAAGAGAAAGTGACAGGTGTTGCAGCCAAGGTAATTAATATTGCGATGCTTGGTGGTGACTGCTATCCTGCCTCTCCTCTGGGAATAAATCTTCCGAATGCTGACTGGATCAGGAAGGAAATTGGATCAAAGTCTGTTACACTTGCAAATATATCTAACGCTTACGATATTGCATCACAGGGAAATGGTTTCCTTGAAGAATTTGCTTACGATCAGAATGAAGTTGCAAGAGTCAAAAAATATGGGACTATTGCAGATGCCCTGCATACCGATCTTCATGAATGTGTGGGACATGCCAGCGGAAAGCTTGCTGAGGGAACTGATCCCGGTGCACTGAAAAATTATGCTTCTCCGCTCGAAGAAGCACGCGCTGATCTGTTTGCTCTTTATTATATGACAGATAATATGATGAAAGAACTGGGATTGTTTCCTGACATGGAGGCAGGTGAGGTAGCATATGATGGTTACCTTCGAAACGGACTTCTCACACAGATAGTCAGAATAAAGCCGGGAAAAGATATAGAGCAGGCCCATATGCGCTGCAGGTCAATGATATCTCACTGGGTTTTTGAGAAAGGAAGTAACGATAATGTTGTTGAAATGGTCACACGCGATGGCAAGACTTATGTAAAAATAAATGACTATCAGAAACTGAGGATGCTTTTTGGTGATTTGCTTAAGGAGGTACAGAGAATCAAATCAGAAGGTGACTTTGATGCAGGGAGGAAACTCGTTGAAGATTACGGAGTTAAGATAGACCAGAAGTTGCATGCCGAAATGCTTGACAGATATTCAAAACTTAACCTTGCTCCCTATACCGGATTCGTAAACCCGATGCTGGTACCTGTTTATGGTTCAGAAGGTACTATTACGGACGTTAAGGTTGAATATACCGATGATTTCCTCGGACAGATGATGTATTACGGTAAGAACTATTCTTTTCTGCCTGTTAAAAATTAATATACAGGGGATTGTGAAAAAGTCCTTTTAACCGCAAAGTACGCAAAGTTGTTGCAAAGAACGCTGAGTTAAAATATACAACATCTACTCTTTGCGAACTTTGTGTATTGACTTTGCGCCCTTTGCGGTTAATGGATCTTAACTTTTTCAATAGGCTCTACTTCATATTTTTCCAGAATTTCTTCTCAGATAACAGGAACTCCCTGTTCTTTTTCCTTTCAAGCAGAAAGAATATTATAGTTGCAATCAGTCCGGTTGCAACTATCCCTAGAAGAAGGTATTTGAACAATATCGATATGCTTCCATCACCCGTCATTGATTGAATTTCAGGCATCTGAGTGCTTTCCCCGATCTTATGTCCTGTATCAAGTCCAAAGATATTTTTCATGAAAAAGAGTGAAAAAAATGCCAGAAGGCCTGATAAAACCGGAGTGCTCAGCCATCCTGCAGCAATCTCACCAAGCAGTCTGAAATTTATATTCCTTGCACCCTTGTAAATCCCTATTCCAATAACACAGCCAACAATCACCTGTGAGCTGGAGACCGGAACCATCGGGATAGGGGGAAGGCCCAGACTCTGGAAAAAGGAAGAAATTCCGCTTGATGAGAAGATAAACAATACAAGTGCCTGAGCCATAACAACTACCATAGCCCCTTCAGGACTGAGCTCCAGTATATTACCGCCTACGGTATCCATCACCTTCCTCGAGTATGTAATAATTCCTATGGCAATGGCAAGTCCTCCAAGCAGAAAAAGCTGCTGGGCCGATGTAAGGGAAAATATCCCAAAATTGAGTGTATCAAGACTGAATGAAGGGAGGAAAACACCCATTACATTGGCAATATTGTTGGCACCAAGGCTGTATGCACCAAATGCTCCGACAATAATTAATCCTTTTTTAATATATGATTCAAAACGGAAGAGGTGTATTTTACTGGTTTTCTTGATCTTGATGATAATCATGAAAAGAAGAATAGCAAAGATGGCTCCAAGCACCGGTCCTGTGATCCATGTTGCGACAATTTTCGTGAGAGTCGCTGTATCGGTACTGTTGCCTGTAAACAAGTTCCATCCGATAATAGCTCCCACGATAGCCTGTGTTGTAGATACGGGCAGGGAAAATTTTGTCATGATATAGACTGTAACAGCGGCAGCCAGTGCAAGGGTAAATGCACCGCCTATTGCATTTACAGATCCAAGTTGTCCAAGAGTTTGCGATGCTCCAGATCCCTGGATAACAGCACCCAGAATGACAGCTATTGATGCAATTATGGCAGCATTCCTGAATGAAACCATCTTTGATCCAACAGCCGAGCCAAATACGTTGGAGGCATCATTTGCACCCAGTGACCAGCCAAGGAAAAGCCCGCTGGTTAAAAAGAGAAGTATCATATATAATCTGCTTTACTGTAAATTCATAAGGGGCTCGACTCTCGCTTTGCAAGCCATAGCTGGCCGAAGGACAGCGAAGGCTTGGCGC
>CAYLYN010000142.1:4929-11927 GCA_964387565.1 uncultured Rikenellaceae bacterium
ATCTCACATCTCATATAACTATCTTAATCGCCATCCCCGACAACATATCAGCAGCCTTCTGAGCCAGATCGGAAATATTTTCAATATGGCTGATCATATATCTTAACTGGTTTTTATGCGCAAGATCTAACCCTGTCATCTCTCTGAAAATGGTTTTCTTTATGCTTATTGCCAGGTTATCAGTTTCAGATTCAAAATAATAGACTCTCAGGAGTTTTTCCCTGACAGTGTATGGGGCCCTGAAATATGCTCTTGCAGCAGGAACCAGTTCTTCAGCTGTATTGGCCGATGTTTCTGACAGGCTTATCAGACTCTTATTTAATGAAACCGGTATTTCAGGTCTTTCAATATCCAGTTCATTGAGTGAACTTTTAACTGAATCAATAATCTCATCGAGTACATCAATTAGTTTTACCACCTCTTCCCTGTGCTGGGGAAGCACAGAATGAGTTATCATCTCATTCTCGATCTCCCTTTGAAGTCTGTCAGCACTGTTTTCGAGCGTATCCACTTTTTTAAGATGTCTTTCAAATGACTCAAAGTCTTTGTTAAGGTAGGCTTTCAGGGCTTCTCTGAACACAAGTAATCCGAGTTCAATATCATCAAAAAATTCATCAATCCTGATAATCAGGTTTTTAGTCGTTCTGGTGAATACTGCCATATAGCGTAATCATTAGTTATATACCAAATGTATCAAAAAGATTTCTTATTCAGAATTCTATTATCTTTTCAACCCTGTTTGACTTCAGGTATTGTTTCAGGATAACCTGTATGTCGCGGTTATCGCCTGATGGTTTAATACATTCATGAACAGCAGCAAGTCCGAATCCCATATCATTGATATTGAAATAGCCGAATCCGGAATATTTACCATTGGATATTCTGACGGCACACCTCTCTTCATCGCTTCTGCCCTTGTCAATTATAAAAAAATTCCTGGTTGAGAAAACAAATTCTTCTGCTGCTTTTAATGCTCTTTCATTATAATCCCTGGCAGTTTCCTTACCGCAGCAGGCGCCTTTGCATATTCCTACCTGGTGCTGAAAACAGGCCCCGTGTGTCTCATATAGTCCGCAAAGTTTCTGACAAAGGAAGTATTTTTCCACCATCGATTCCAGCTTGCCTTTTGCCCTCTCCCTGCTTGAGAATACTGAAACTGGAGTATCTTCCGTATCCAGGGATCCGTAGCTATAGTTTATAAAGCCATTTTCATCTTCAAAACTGAAGATTCCCCACTGAAAGCTTGTTCTCCTCTGTGCCCTGTTATATAAAGGCTTATTTGCTTTAATCTCAAATGATTCCTTAAGAAGGGCAATCAGTTCGCTGCCAGTAGTCTCCCAGTCGATATCAGCTATCTGGTCACGCATTTCCATGGCCCGGTTTGTTGTATTATTCGAAAGATGGGTGTTAATCCTTTGCAGGAGGTTACGACTTTTTCCGATATAAATCAGATCACCTTCTTCATTGTAAAAATAATATATGCCGGGTTCCTCCGGAATGCAATTAATTTTTTCAGGATCAAGTTTTGGATTGAGTTTTGAGTTCCTTGTGTTCTTTATAATAGCCTTTTTTCCCTTATTGATCTCCATGTCCTTTTTTAGGAGGAGTTCAAAGAGTTTCACAGTAGCCAGGGCGTCTCCTGCAGCCCTGTGCCTGCCGTTAATTGATATGTTAAGATCCCTGCATATATTGCCCAGACTGTATGACCTGTGTCCGGGTATGAGCTTCCTGCTCAGAGTAACTGTATCAAGAAGGTTTCGTTTGAAGTTGAATCCCAGCGATTTGAACTCCTGTCTGATAAATGAATAGTCAAACTTTGCATTATGAGCCACAAATGTTCTTCCTTCAGTCATCTCCACAATCTTCCTGGCAACTTCGAAGAAACAGGGAGCATTTTCAACCATCTCATTTGTAATGCCTGTGAGACTGGTAATAAAATAAGGTATGTTTCTTTCAGGATTGACGAGCGTCACATATTCATCGGTGATCTTCTCACCATCGTGCAGATAGATGGCTATTTCAGTGATCTTTTCAAGCCTGGGGCTCCCACCGGTTGTTTCAATATCAATTATGGCATACATTGCTTTTTACCTCAAACCCACCAGCGAAGATAATCAGATTTAAAACTAAATAACGGGAGATTTACTATCTTTGTGTCCTGAATAATTAAAACAGTACAATATGTCAAGCGTTCGCGACCTGAAAAAAGATATTGATTACCTGATCTTTGAAGTCATCTCTGATTGTTTTGTATTTCAGGGAGTTCATCCTGATCATAAAACAGAAGAAGTATCGGCCATTATCAACGATGCAGTAAGTCTGCGCAATGATCTGATAGCCAGGGTAAACAATCCCGATGGAAAGGATAATCATAAAATTGTAAAAGCATATTATCAGGCTGTCAGCAAGGATCTTACCAGCGGTGTGGACAAACTGTTTACACGGTTAAGTGTATTGTCAGCACCTAAGAAGAAGAAATAGTATAGCTGGGGTAAACCAGGTTGCCGCAACCGGTACATCTGCCTGATTCATCCAGATTCAGCAAATTTATATTATATCCCGACCTTACAGTAACTGTTATACCGCATTCAGGACACCTGGTATTCTGTCCATAGTCTGTCCTTGCATTTCCAACATAAACATAATCAAGCTTTTCACAGGCTTTATTGTAAAGCTTCAGGAGGGTATCATCAGGGGTTACGTGATTATTACGCCTGAACATCGGGAAATACCTGCTAAGATGTAAAGGTATATGTTTACCAAGTTCGCCGGCAATCCATTCAGCTTCCATTCCTATTTCGTCAACACTGTCATTTTGTCCCGGTATAATTAGTGTGGTAATCTCCAGGTGTTTTCCTGAAGCAGATATTCTTTTTAGCGTGTTTTTTACAGGTTCAAGGGATGCACCGGTAAGTTTCCTGTAAAAAGTATCGTTGAATGCTTTCAGATCAATATTGAATGCATCGATAAACTCCAGAACCTCTGAAAGCGGTTCATCGTTAATATATCCGTTGCTGACCATAACACTGAACATCTTATTGCTCTTTATAAGCAGTGCTGCATCCCTCATATATTCAAACCAGATAACAGGTTCATTGTATGTAAATGCCAGGCCTATATTCCTGTTTGTATGAAGAGCCTTATCAACTAATTTATGTGGAGTAATAATGTTCTCATTTTTAGAAGGTTCATATCCGCATTGGGATATATTATAATTCTGACAGAAATCGCACCTCATGTTACATCCAAATGAGCCTGCCGAGAGTATATTATAACCCGGGAAAAAGTGATACAGGGGCTTTTTTTCAATTGGATCGGCTGATATAGATGAAAGAATACCATAGGTCTGAAGCTCAATATTTCCACCAATATTTTTTCTTACACGGCATATACCGCTCCTGCCATCCTCAAGTTTGCAATTATGAGGACAGAGAAGGCATTCTGTTTTAAGCCCTGATTTCTTTTGAAGAATTGTCATTGCCAAACTATCATTTTTCAAAATTAATCTATTAACACCCTTATAGAGAAGTGCTCAAAGGTTCGCAAAACGATCACGATGTAAATGAATAATACAAGTTAAGAATAATATTACTTAAATTTGATAAAAAACATACACATGAAGCCATATCTGAATATCTTACTGTTTTTATCTGTTTATCTCTTTGACTTATCAGTTCAGACAACTGCTGCTATTCCTGAAATAAAGGAACGTAATATTCTGGCAAAGGAGGCAATTTCTGTTAATCTTTCGGAATCTCTTGTCAAAGATAAATCATGGAACAGGTTACCTGATTATTACAGTCGTGAATTCTGGGAGAAGATACCTCCCCGGCTCAAAGTTGAATATATTTCCAGGGCAGAAGAATATCTCGGCTATGACTGGCCTGTTGTTAAAGCTACTGACTACCTTGAGTTTATAAGGTCAGGTGACAGACGACAACAGGTTTACGCTGAACCCAGCAGGGCACTCAATTCACTTGTGATTGGTGAACTAATTGAAGGTAAGGGAAGATTTTTGGACCAGATCATAAATGCAGTCTGGTATTACAGTGAACAGACCTGGTGGGGATGGTCCGCTCATCTGTATTTTCAGAAAGCACCCGGAGGACTTCCTGACATAAATGAGCCTACTGTCGATCTGGGAGTAGGAGAGATAGCGAGCGACCTGTCATGGACGTGGTATCTTTTCAGAGAGGAATTTGATAAGGTGCATCCTCTTATATCCCAAAGGTTAAAGCAGGCTATCATGACAAAAGCAGTGAATCCCTATTTTGAAAGAAACGATTTCGGATATATGGGTTTTACTGGAGGAAGGGTCAATAACTGGAATCCCTGGGTGAATTATAACATGCTAAATTGCTTCATGATACTGGAAGACGATCCGGTAAGGAAGGTTGCAATGGTAACAAAGATCATTAACTCCCTTGATAAATTTCTTAATGGCTATCCCGATGACGGGGGATGTGATGAGGGACCTTCATACTGGGGCGTGGCAGGATCAATTCTTTATGAGAGCCTTGCGTTACTGAAAGATGCAACCGGTGGTAAATTTGATGTTTTCGACAATCCTCTGATTAAAAATATCGGAACTTACTTTCCCAGGGTAAATATCCATGCTCCATACTTCATCAATTTTGCTGATGCCGATGCCACTACAGGAGGTAATCCTGCTACCGTGTATATGTACGGAAAATCAATTAATGACCCAATGATGCAGAAATTCGGTGCTTATCTTGCCCGACTGAACAAATGGGGTGAAAAGAGTTTTTCAGGCAAGATCTGTGACCAGATAGAAAATCTTGTACTGCTGCCTGAAATAACAAAGGCAGAGGCAGAGGAAGCACTTGTTGCTGATTTCTGGTTCCCTGAAACTGAAATAGCGGGAGGCCGTGACAGGGAGGGAAGTTATGAAGGTTTTTTCTTTGGTGCAAAAGGAGGCTTTAATGCCGAAAGCCATAATCATAACGATGTCGGTTCGTGCTTAATGTATTTCGATGGCAAGCCATGTCTTATTGATCTTGGAAGGGAGACATATACAGCAAAAACATTTGGTCCTCAGAGATATGAAATCTGGACAATGCAGTCAGCTTACCACAATCTTCCTGTCATTAATGGATTTGAGCAGAAAGAAGGAGCAGAATTCAGGGCAAAGAATTCTTCATTTTCTGCAACTGCAAAAACTGTGACCTTCTCCACTGATATTGCTGGTGCATATCTTCCTGCAGCAAATGTTAAGTCGTGGGTGCGGACTTATACTCTGAACCGTGGAAAGAATTTTGTGATAAGTGATAAATACATATTATCATCTGTTTCATCTGCACCCACAAGTTCAAATCTTATAACAAGCTGCAGTGTAGCTCAGGGAAAGCCCGGGGAACTGATTTTCAATGGGGATGGTTTTATGCTCAGAATGAGTTATGATCCGAAAAAGATCTCTCCGGAAATTGAATACATCGAAGTAACTGATTCAGGACTTAAACGATACTGGCCCGGTGGAGTTACAAGGGTTATTCTCAGGTTTGTTGATCCGAAAACCACCGGATCGAGGTCGGTAATATTCAGTAAAATTTAAATTAATGACTACACAAAGCGATATTAAAAGGATACCTGAAGATGAGATGCAATCACTGTTCCGTCAGATTCTCATAAAACACGGAATGGGACACAGGAAGGCTGAAAAATGTGCGGAAATATTTACGCTTAATAGCCTGGAAGGTGTTTATTCACATGGAGTTAATCGTTTCCCACGATTTGTCAAATATATAGATGAAGGTTATATTAAAACGGATGCAGAACCTGCTCTTATTCACAGGGCAGGTTCAATTGAGCAGTGGCAGGGTAACCTTGGTCCGGGACCTCTTAATGCAGAGTTTGCAACAGATAGAGCAATGGAGATTTCAAAGGAGAATGGGATAGGTTTGGTAACACTTGCCAACACCAATCACTGGATGCGTGGAGGGACATATGGATGGATGGCAGCCAGGAAAGGATTTGTTTTCATCGGATGGGCAAATACATGTGTAAATATGCCGGCATGGGGAGGGAAGGACCCAAGGATCGGAAATAATCCTTTTGTGATAGCTGTTCCTTATTCTCCGGAGGCAGTTGTCCTGGATTTTGCCATGTCGCAATTTTCATATGGTAAGATGGAAGCATTCAACTCAGCTGGTCAAAGTCTCCCTTATCCCGGAGGTTTCAATGCTAAAGGCGAACTGACTGATAATCCCGGAGCTATTCTGAGATCGATGCGTCCTGTACCTGCAGGTTACTGGAAAGGTGCAGGTCTATCAATCCTGCTTGACATACTAGCAGCTGCCTTGTCGGGAGGTCTGGCTACCCATCAGATAGGAAGCTGTGAAAAGGAGACGGGTATTTCGCAGGTGTTCATTACTATCGATATAAAAAGCCTGCATAATTTTCCGGCAATACATAATACAATCAGCGCTATTCTTGATGACCTGGCCAAATCTGAACCTGCAGGTGATGGAACTCAGGTAAGATACCCTGGTGAAAATGTTATAAAGACCAGGAAATCAAATCATGAAAATGGAATACCTGTTGATAGTGGGCTCTGGGACAAGATTCTGACCCTATAATATTACAGAGTTTCTGATGTTAAATAAAACCTTTATACCATGGCTTTGAGCCTATCATTTTATACATACCATTGTCCCATAGCCGACAAACTATGCATAGTTTATTAGAGGAAATAATTGAACAAGTTTCCCCTCCTTTTGAAGGAGGGGTGTTCCGCTCTGACTCAAGAGCGGAACGGGGTGGTTGATTTGTAAATAGGACAGATTCATTCATTTATCCAATACTTTTCTTTCACACTTTTCAAATATTCATGCTACCTGAACACAGATTTATTTTCAAATCATAATGTGATGGGTACTAAGCTCACATATAATTAGCCTTGCCTGCAGCTTGCATTTGTATTTAAGTCTGCACATAGTGTGCTTTCAGGGTAATTAAATCAACCACCCCGGCTCCGCTCC
>CAYLYN010000143.1:0-11742 GCA_964387565.1 uncultured Rikenellaceae bacterium
ATCAGATATATAAGTCATAAGATCCATGTTAATTTAATTAAATTATTTATTGTTAATAAAATAACAATGTTTATTAAATAACAATAAAATATTTTATATTTGTGTGATTGGTTTTACCATAAATGAAGATAATGGGAACAGATTTTGACTCAATTCTTAAAAAATATAAGCAGGGCAAAAGAGAAGACCTGATACCAATGCTTCAGGAGATACAGGAGAAACATGGTCATCTTTCGGAGGAGGCAATTGTTAAGATTGGCAGTTATCTGGGACTAAGTACAACCAAAATTTACGGGCTGGCAACATTTTATGACAGGTTCAGGTTTATCCCTGCCGGAAAGATCCAGATTAAAGTCTGCAACGGAACTTCATGTTATCTCAATGGTTCCCAGCCAATAATTAACAAATTAAAGGAAGAGACTGGTATTCTGCCAGGGCAGACAACACGCGACGGAAATTTCAGTTATGAAATTGTTTCATGTATGGGAGGCTGTCATAATGGTCCTGTTCTGAATGTAAACGGCGATTACAATATCTCAGTGAAAGCTTCTCAGCTACCTGAGTTGCTAAAAAAATTGAAATACTTCATCGAAAGTGATTAAGACAATTCATTCCATTAATGGAGAATATTAAAACATTCCTGGTAAACAAGGTTCTTCTTTTTGAATCAGATACATTGCCTGCCGAGACTGAGAAGAGACTGCAGCAGATAAGAAGAGAAAAACCTGATCGTCCGGTAATTTACATTTCATCCGGGACAAGCAGCATTATTTCCGGATCAGAAAAGACCTTTGCAGCTTTACAAACACATATCGATGAAAAAGAGCTGTCATCTGATCTTATTAAGGTGGGTTGTTCTGGTCCGGCAAATTTTGAACCTCTTGTTTGCGTCCAGATTCCAGGAAAAAACAAACTCTTTTTCAGGAATATAACTGAAGAGAAAGTGGAGCCTCTTCTTAATGGGGTCTTTCATAATGATATCGGAACTGAAGACCTGGCAGGACAGACAGGATCGAAGGGATTTGGTCTGTGGCCGGGTATCCCCTTCATGGATGAGTTACCTTTTTTTTCAAATCAGAAAAGAGTCATTCTTGGAAATTGTGGTTGTTATGATCCTGAAAGTATTGAAGAATATATAGCAAGAGGTGGTTACAGGTCTTTTATAAAAGCCATCAGGAACTATACTTTTGAAGAGGTTTGTGATATTATTGAAAGAAGCGGTCTCAGAGGAAGAAGCGGCGGCGGTTATCTCACAGGTCTCAAATGGAAGCACGCTCTCAATACAACAGCGAACGGCAGATACCTTATATGTAATGCAAAAGAGAGCGACCCGGGCGCTTTTACTGACAGGACTATCCTTGAAAGTGATCCACACAGACTGCTGGAAGGGATTGCAATAGCTTCTTATGCAATCGGTGCCTCCAATGCAATAGTATTTATAAGGTCTGGTTCGGATTATGCAAAAGATAAACTTCAGGTTGCCATTGACAGGGCAAGAGAATACGGACTCATTGGGCACAACATTTTCTCTAGCGGATTCAATCTCGATATAACCATCCGGATTGAACCGGGTGCATTTGTATGCGGAGAAGAAACGGCACTTATAAATACACTGGAAGGCAAAAGGGGTATGCCAAGACTCAAGCCGCCATATCCAACCTCATCGGGCCTTTTTGGAAAACCAACTGTCATCAATAATGTGGAAACCCTGATGAACGTACCTGTAATTATGCAAAATGGCCCGGAATGGTTCAGAACACTGGGAACTGAAAACAGCCCCGGGACAAAAATATTTGCAATAGCAGGCAGGGGGCGGATGTCGGGTGTGGTTGAAGTTGAGATGGGAACGCCTGTCAGAGTGATAGTTGAGAATATTGCCGGTGGAATAAGAGACGGAAAAGAATTCAAGGCAATTCAGCTTGGAGGAGCTTCCGGCTCTTTTTTAACAAGGGAAAATATCGATGTCGAAATTGACTATGAGGCATTAAGGGAGAAAGGCATTGGTATGGGAGCCGGTGGGTTTATAATAATTGATGAGAATACCTGCATGGTTGATCTTGTGAGGTATTACATGGAATTCATAAGGAACGAAAGTTGCGGAAAATGCATACCATGCAGGGAAGGAACAGGAAGGATGCTTGAGATACTGGATGGTGTTATAAGGAAACCGCTTAGTGAAGATTCAGGAACTACACTTGAAAGATTCAAGGGGGTGATGCAGCTTGAAACAATTGCAACAGTTATGCGCGATGCATCATTATGCGGACTGGGCCAGACAGCTCCAAATCCGTTTATTAGCGCTCTCCACAATTTCAGGGATGAATTCGAGGAACATATCTTCGACAGGAAATGCCAGGCGAATGTTTGTCGGGGTTTGCGTACTTTCTCAATAGATGTCGACAAATGTACCGGATGTACTGCCTGTGCATCAAAATGTCCGGTTAATGCAATTTACGGGACACGACTGCAACCATTTTTCATTGTTGAGGAAAAATGTACCGGATGTGGTGTCTGTTTTGATATCTGCAAGTTCAGTGCAATAAATGTTAAATAGCTCTTATGCTTTTTTCAATAGAGGTAAATAATAAGAAGATTAAGGCAGAGAAGGGAGAAACGATTCTTTCGGCTCTTAACAGGAACGGCATAAATATTCCTACTCTCTGCCGGATGAAGGATTTTACCCCAACCGGTGCCTGCAGGATGTGCGTGGTTGAGGTTGAAGGACGCGACAGACTTGTGACAGCATGTTCACAGCCGGTTGAAGAGTGGATGAAAATACATACCCATTCACCACGGGTAATTCAGGCAAGAAAAACCATCGTTGAGCTCCTTCTCTCAAATCATCCTGATGATTGTCTTTATTGTGAACGAAATCTGAACTGCGAACTGCAAAATCTTTCAGATGAGCTTAATATAAGGGAACGCAGGATCAGGGGAAAAAAGATTAAGCCCCGCCTTGACCAGTCAAGTCCGGCCATCGTAAGGGAACTGTCAAAGTGCATCCTTTGTGGAAGATGTGTGAGGGTTTGTGAGGAAGTTGTAACAGCAAATACTCTCGATTTCATTAAGAGAGGAAGAAATACTCATATCGGTACCTCCATGGATCGGGATTTCAATTTTTCAAGCTGCATACACTGTGGTCAGTGCCTGCTTGTTTGTCCCACGGGAGCTCTGCATGAAAAACATAACATTACCGAGATACAGGAATATCTCAATAAACCTGGTATTCTAAAGGTTATCCAGTATTCCCCTCTGGTTACAGCAGGAATTGCAGAGGAACTTGGCATCAGGTATAACAGGGATACTGACAGGATATTAAATGCAATATTAAGGAAGATAGGAATTGATCTGGTATTTACTACAGGGACCGGCACAGATATTCTGATTACCGAGATAGCAGGACAACTTCAGGAGAAAATTGAAAAAAAGATTAGTACCACTGTTTATATTTCTGCATGTCCTGCATGGGTTAAATATTGTGAGCAATTCCTGCCTGATTATATTCCCCTGCTTTCAACTGTCAAGTCACCTCAGCAGATCACAGGTTCACTTATAAAGACACTTCTTGCTGCACAGCAGAAAGTTAAACCTGAGAATATTTATTCAGTTTCAGCAACCCCATGCCTGGCAATGAAATTCGAAGCACGCCGCGATGGAATGATGCGAAAGGGTATAAGCGATGTGGATGTGGTACTTACAGTGAGGGAGCTTTCCAGATTAATAAGATTATACGGTATAGATACATCTAATTTAGAACCGGAACCTGCGGATGAACCTCTTGCAGGAAGAAGCTCATCAGCTGTTCTGGCTGAGGTGTCAGGAGGACTGACTGAAGGTATTCTCAGATCTCTTAATTTTCAGATGCTTAAAAAGGATGCTGACAGATTGCTGTTCAGAAAACTAAGATCTTCAGGGTCATTCAGAGAGATTAATCTCACTCTGGGTGAATCGGAGATAAATGCAGCTGTTGTTGATGGACTGACAGGTCTTGAAAAATTAAAATCAGCTGTAGAATCTGGTAAAAACTATGATCTGGTTGAGGTTATGGCCTGTCCGGGAGGATGCATCCATGGTGCAGGGCTCCCTCTGAGCTTGTCAAAGGATGACCTGAAAGGCAGGGCAAAGATGATATATCAGGCCGATGAAACAGAGCCTGTCAATCTTCCGTGCAAATCACCACATATAATCAATCTGTATGAAAAGCAGCTGAAGGAGAACAGCGAGATTTCGAACAGGAAGATTTTCTATACCCACTTTGAGAAACGTAACGTCCTACTCTGAAAATAATTTTTATGCTGGTTTATACTATAAAAGAGCTTTGCAGGACATGTTATACCTGTGTGAGAGAATGTCCTGCCAAGGCAATACGCATTGTCGGAGGTCAGGCTGAGGTTATTGATGAGAGGTGCATAACCTGCGGAAATTGTACCAAGGTATGCAGTCAGGGAGCCAAGGTGTTTCTGAATACTGTTGACAGGGTAAAAAAGCTTCTTGAAGGCGGAGGTAAAACTGCAGCCCTTATAGCACCCAGTTTTCCGGCGGAATTCTCTGATATCAATGATCATAGAATTCTGGTGGGAATGGTCAGATCTCTTGGATTTGATTATGTCGGCGAGGTCTCCTTTGGTGCTGATCTTGTTGCTGATAAATTTAAAAAGCTGATATCGGAGAACATTAATTTCTATATCTCTTCCGACTGCCCTTCAATCGTAAACTACGTTAAGTATTATCATCCTTCTCTGGTACCAAAACTTGCTCCGATTGTATCACCAATGGTTGCAATGTCAAGAGTTATCAGAAAAAAATATGGCACTGACCTTAAGGTTGTTTTTATAGGACCATGTGTAGCTAAAAAGGCTGAAAGTCCTGAAATTGACGAAGCAATTACCTTTACTGAACTCAGAGAGTTCTTTACCGAAAGGAATATCTCCGCTGATTCGGTAACTGCTTCAGATTTCGATGAGCCCCAGGGTGGCAGGGGAGCAATATTTCCTGTTGCCAGAGGATTACTTCAGACTGCAAATATTAATGATGATGCCGTAACTGGAAATATTATTGCAGCTGAAGGGAGAATTGATTTTCAGAGTGCTCTGAAGGAGATGGAAGCCGGGCTGATTCAGAATCAGCATATGGAACTTCTTTGTTGTGAAGGTTGTATCATGGGTCCTGGTTTAACAAAGAACGGCAGACAGTATAACAGGAGATCTCTCGTCAGTTCCTATGCAGGTAAAAAGATGAAAAACATCGATACAGATAAATGGTTGGAAGAGTTATGCAGATACAGTGAACTTGATCTGACCTGCAGGCATCAGCCTGAGGAACCAAGGATAGATGAACTCCGTGAGAATGATGTCGGGGAGATACTGGCTATGATTGGTAAAAATGAGAAGAAGGATCAGCTCGACTGTGGAGCCTGTGGATACGAAACATGTGTGGAACACGCAATTGCCATAAAAAAAGGTCTGGCTGAGGTTGAGATGTGTTTGCCATATACAATTGAAAAACTACACAAATCAGTTAAGGACCTGGCACTATCGAATGAGAAGTTGATCTCAATGAAGCAAGCTCTTAAACAATCAGAGAAGCTTGCACATATGGGTCAGCTCTCCGCCGGTATAGCCCATGAATTAAATAATCCTCTGGGTGTTGTAATAATGTACAGTAATATTCTTCTTGAGGAGGCCGGTGAAGCTGACCCTGTGCGTGAAGATCTTAAACTAATTGTCGATCAGGCAGGAAGATGCAAAAAAATAGTTGCCGGACTTCTCAATTTTGCAAGGAAGAACCAGGTGAATCATCAGTTATTAAGCATCAGGGAACTTGTTGCAGACAGCATGGAAAGCGTGATAATTCCTGAGAGAATAAAAATTAATGTTACGGATAAGACTACAAATCCTCATGCAATGCTCGACCATGAACAGATGCTGCAGGTCATAACCAATCTTTTAAAAAACGCAATTGATGCAATGCCCAGCGAGGGTCTTATTAATATTCTTCTGGAGGATACTCTGAGCGATGTAATAATAACAGTAAGTGACACAGGTACAGGAATAAATGAAGAAGACAGGGTAAAGATTTTTGAACCATTCTTCACTACTAAAAGCATAGGCCATGGTACTGGACTTGGTCTTGCAACTGCATACGGAATTGTTAAGATGCATAAAGGACAGATCACTGCTGAATCGAATGCTGACCCTGTTAAAGGACCTACGGGTACCAGCTTTAAGATAATACTTCCGAGAGGGAAGGAGTGAGGAGTGAGGAGTGAGGAGTGAGGAGTGAGGTGTGAGGTGTGAGGGGTGAGGGGTGAGAGGTGAGGAGTGAGAGGATGAAGACTATAGGATTAAGATCCGATAATGTATTGTTAATTTAGTAACAATAAATCATATTTATCATAAAAAATGCTATTATTCAGGAAATTGTTGAAATTTGTAGATAGATGAAAAAGGGTGATATTACGATTCTGATTGCAGATGATGATCCGGATTATCTTTTTCAGACGGTATTTAATTTAAAGAAGGCAGGCTATAACACGATGGCCGTAGAAAGCCAGGCTGAGGCTGAAGCAGTTATTGCAAAATTCAAACCCGATCTGGCTATTTTTGACCTTATGATGGAAAGTGATGACAGTGGTTTTATCCTGTGTTATAAGATGAAGAAGTTATATCCTGATGTTCCGGTTATATTAGCCACAGCAGTATCGTATGAAACAGGTATGTCGTTCAGTCTTGATTCTGATCAGGCCAGGAAATGGATAAAAGCTGATCTGTACCTGGAAAAAGGTATCAGAGCAGAGCAACTTGATCAGGCATTGATGAAACTTTTAAAACTTTGAAATGGCTGTTTTAAAAGTACTTGTAATCGATGATGAACCGGGAATTCGTTCAGGTGTAGTAAGAATACTGAATAATTTCCATGTCACATATCCATTTATGGATGAAGATTATTCTTTCGAGGTATTAGAGGCTGGCACAGGAGAAGACGGATTGGCAATAATTGAGCGTGAAATACCGGATATGCTTCTTCTCGATAATAAACTTCCCGGCATGCAGGGTATAGAAGTACTTGAGCATATCCGTAAAAGGAATTATGATATCATGGTGGCCATGATCACCTCATATGCATCTCTTGATGTAGCGATAAGAGCTACGCGCGACGGAGCAATTGATTTTATTCCCAAACCATTTACACCACAGGAGCTTAAATCAAGCATTGAGAACATAACAAAACAGATGTATCTTAAACGGATTACCCATAAAATGAATCAGGAGGGAAAAAAGATCCGTTATCAGTTCCTGTCAGTTCTTTCGCATGAATTAAAGGCTCCTTTAAATGCCCTGGAAGGTTATCTCAGGATGATGCAGGAAAAACAGGCCGGTGAACGTATTGAGGATTACGCTACACCAATCGAAAGGTCTCTTCAGAGGATACAGGGTATGAGAAATCTGATAATGGACCTTCTCGACTTTACAAAAATACGTCTTGAACGAAAAGAGGAAAAAATACAGGATGTAAGTATTTCAGAAATAGCATCAAATGCAATGGTAACAGTACAACCATATGCAATACAAATGGATGTTAGTATGAACATTGATATCCGTTCCGATGTTACAGTCATGGCTGATCCTGATGATATTGAAATAGTGTTTAATAATCTTATTTCAAATGCAGTTAAGTATAACAGAAGTGGGGGGAAGGTTGAAATAATTATTGATTCTACTGAGAAGGAAGCTATTATTATCGTTTCTGATACAGGAATAGGAATTACCAGTGAGGATACTGAAAACCTGTTTAATGAGTTTGTCAGGATCAGGAATGAAAAAACGAGGAATATCTCAGGAAGCGGGTTGGGATTGTCGATCGTTAAGAAAGTTATCGGATTTTACCATGGTACAATTAAAGTGGAGAGTACTCCCGATGTTGGATCTGTTTTTTCTGTCAGATTACCTAAAAACAATCATCAATAGCAGAATTATGAAACCTCCTTTCAGCTCTCAAATAATAAATAAATTCATCCAGTCCGGAGGTTCCGTCATATCTTTAAAATCAAAATTAAACAATAATGAAACTACCAGGAAAAACTGTTGAAAGACTTAGCGAATACAGAAGAACCCTTCTGGAATGCCTTAATGAAAAGAGAAATTTTATTTTCTCTCACGATCTTGCTGCCCGCCTTCATATTACAGCCGTACAGGTCAGACGCGATCTTATGCTGATAGGCTACTCAAGTGTTTTACGCAAAGGTTACGATGTACGTGAACTGATTGATACAATCGGAAATATAATCGACTCGGAAGAGAGTATGAATGTTGCAGTAGTGGGTATAGGTAATCTCGGAAGGGCTGTTGCAGGTTATTTCAGGGGTAAACGATCAAAATTAAATCTTGTAGCTTCATTTGACAATGATCCTCAAAAGGTTAATAAGGTTATTTCCGGTGTTAAATGCTATCCTTATACCGATTGTGAAAAACTGGTTAAAGAGCTTGATATACGAATTGCTATTCTGACTGTTCCTCCTGAATACGCCAAGGAAATTACCGAAGAAATTGTGAGATATGGTATCAAGGGGATTCTCAACTTTACTACTATTCCGCTTAATGTACCTTCCGGAATATACCTGGAAGAATATGACATGATTACATCTATAGAGAAGGTGGCATATTTTGTGAAGGAGAACAAAAAATAGTCTTCCATCCACATAATGAATGTTTACAGAAGCTTTGAGGAGGCCAGGGGAATAAAAAATCCTGTGGTTACCACAGGATCATTTGATGGTGTTCATATTGGTCATAAGACTATTCTGAAAAGACTTAGATCCCTGGCAGAGCTTCATAATGGAGAATCGGTTCTTATTACTTTTTTCCCACATCCGCGTAAAGTACTTTATCCTGAAACTGCGGGGAAAGACCTGAAGCTTATAAACTCACAGCAGGAGAAACTTGAACTTCTGGCAAAAGCAGGACTGGATAATGTTATTATAATTGAGTTCACGCTTGATTTTTCAAGGATAACAAGCGAACAGTTTGTAAGAGATTTTATTCATGACTTATTAAAAGCAAAAGTTGTGGTTGCAGGTTTCAATCATCATTTCGGATTCAATAAGGAGGGGGATTATAAACAGCTCTGGGGATGGCAGGAGGAGTATAATTTTATCGCCGAAGAGATACCGGAGCAGGAGGTGGAAAATGAGACTGTAAGTTCAACAAAGATCCGGAAAGCAATAAGTGAAGGCTATATCCAGAGGGCAAATGCATATCTCGACCATTATTATATTATTATGGGTAAAATACAGCAACCTGCTGCTGTAGATAACGGTGATCTGCCTCTTTTATATTCTGTTCCGCTTACAGAGGAAGGCAAACTTTTACCTTCACCTGGAATTTACGCCGTAACTGCTGTAATCAGCACCTGTTATTCCAAAGCTATGGTTCTGATATGTTCAAACTGTAATGGTTATCCCGAGGTTCTAGTAGATTTTTTTGATCCGCTGCCTGTCTCATCTGACATATCTGTAACACTGTCATTTCATAAAAGAATTCATGGTGCTGTAAATCCATCCGACGCAAAGGCAAATCGTGCTATTCTATCCGCAAAATATGAGATATCGGAGCTTATATACTGACATCTGTCATTAATACAGGGCCCATATTTGATTAAATTTGCATAATAATAAAAGATACTTTAATGAGGTTTTCTCCAGAAAAACTAAATATTCCTGATCAGAGGATGAAATCTTTCATTGATCCTTCTGAAATATGGGACCTGATCAACAATACAAAACCTGATAAAGCAATGGTAAGGGAAGTGATCGCCAAATCGCTTGATAAGCATCGACTTACCCTTAAGGAGACTGCTGTACTTGTGAATGCTGTCGGCACAGATCTCGCAGATGAGATAAAGGAGGGTGCAAGGGAGCTGAAACAGAAGGTTTACGGGAACAGGATCGTACTTTTTGCACCACTTTATGTCGGGAATAAATGTACAAATAATTGCAAATACTGTGGCTTCAGGATTTCCAATAAAGATGCAGTCAGGAAAACACTGGATGATAGTGAGATAATCAGGGAAGTTGAAGCTCTGGAGGACAATGGACAAAAACGTCTGATACTCGTGTATGGTGAACATCCCGATTATTCACCTGATTATATTGCTCATACAGTGAAGTTGGTATACAAAGTAAAAAAAGGTCCTGGTGAGATTCGCAGGGTAAACATAAATGCCGCTCCCCTCGATATTGAAGGCTTCCGGAAAGTGGGAGAAGCCGGTATTGGTACTTACCAGGTATTTCAGGAAACCTATCATCCTGAAGCTTATAAAATGTATCATCGTGGTGGAAAAAAGAAAGATTATGAATGGAGGCTGACAGCACTTGACAGGGCACAGGAGGCGGGGATTGACGATGTAGGCATAGGTGCCCTTTTTGGTCTCTACGACTGGAGATTTGAAGTGCTGGGTCTTGTCAGGCACACTAATCATCTTGAAGCTTGCTATAATGTAGGCCCTCATACAATATCCTTTCCAAGAATCAAGGACGCATTGAGTCTTAATCTCGACAGGAAATATGAAACAAGTGATGATGATTTCAGAAAACTTGTAGCAATTCTCAGGCTCGCAGTACCATACACCGGGCTTATTCTGACAGCACGCGAAAATCCGGACGTCCGCAGGGAAGTACTTCAGTACGGAGTATCACAGATCGACGGAGGTACCAGGCTTGAATTAGGCTCATATTCCGACTCAAAAAATGAAGAACAAAACCTGAACAGGGAACAGTTCAAAATTGCTGATTCACGGTCGCTTGCTGAAGTGATTGATGAATTGCTTGAAAATGACTATATTCCCTCATTCTGTACCTCCTGCTACAGGATGGGAAGAACCGGAGAGCATTTTATGGAATTTTCAGTACCTGGATTTATAAAACGATTCTGTACACCAAATGCCATACTCACGCTGTCGGAATACATATGTGATTACGGTAGAGGAGAGACTGTTGCAAAAGGATGGAAGGTGATCCAGAAGAACCTTGATAAACTGGAACCAGCCGTTGCCGAAAAAACAAGAGAGAAAATTGAGAAAATTAAGGCAGGAGAGAGAGACCTTTATTTTTGATGTTGGACGCTGGACGCTGGACTCTGGATGCTGGACTCTGGACTCTGGACGCTGGACACAAGGTACACGGCAAACGGTAATAGAAGATAATACAACCATTAACCAATGACATGATAAAGATCCTAGGTATTAAGATAATTGACAGGATAAAGGAAGCCGGACTGACCCAGGGAATTCTCACCAAACATGCTTCCTGTATAACGACCCGGCTTGGATTTCATGAAGTAACTGATGAAGTATGCAGCAGGGAAGCCTATATTATTATACATCTTAATGGCGATCCGGTTGAATATCAGAAGCTTGAAGAAGAGTTAAGTCTTTTGGGTGGTATTGAAATAAGGGAAATGACCTTCACCACGGATAAGGAACCAACAAGTAATCCGGGAGACGGCAATAATGTGGAGATAATGGGAGTTCTCATAGAAAGAGATGCCGATGTAGTGTTGCGGGCGCAGAAGATTCTTACTTCATATGGATGCAATATCAGGACCCGGCTCGGTGTTAACGAGCTATTTTTTGGTCAGCCTGCCGGATTGATTATTCTTGAACTTAAAGGCGACAAGGCGCAGCGCTCCCTCCTGGAGAAAGACCTTAAGTCACTTGACAAAGTTCATGTCAGGACAATGGTATTCT
>CAYLYN010000144.1:0-11626 GCA_964387565.1 uncultured Rikenellaceae bacterium
CTGCTGAACACCTTCACCTGATACATCCCTGGTTATTGAAGGGTTGTCGCCCTTTCTTGCTATTTTGTCGATCTCATCTATAAAAACAATACCCTTTTCAGCAGCTTTTACATCGTAATCGGCATTCTGGAGCAATCTGGTAAGAAGGCTTTCAATATCTTCGCCAACATAACCTGCTTCTGTGAGGACAGTGGCATCAACTATTGTAAAAGGAACATGAAGCATTTTTGCAACTGTCCGTGCCAGTAGTGTTTTTCCCGTTCCTGTTTCACCGACGAGGATAATATTTGATTTTTCAATTTCAATATCCTCATTATCGGGTTTTTGCATCAACCTTTTATAGTGGTTGTAGACTGCCACAGAGATGATTTTTTTTGCCATTTCCTGACCAATTACATACTGGTCGAGAAAACTTTTTATCTCAGCCGGCTTAAGAAGATTGATAGTATCAAAGGCAACATTTTTTTTATTGCCCATTTCCTCAATCATAATATTGTGAGCCTGATCAATACAGTGATCACAAATATGACCTTCGAGGCCTGCAACAAGAATGTTGGCTTCTTTTTTTGTTCTGCCGCAGAATGAGCATTTATCCATTACCTGCTATTTTTGAGTCTTCTGAAGTATTTCGTCAATCATCCCGTAATCTTTGGCTTCCTGAGATGTCATCCAGTAATCCCTGTCTGAATCTTTTTCAACTTTTTCATAAGGATTACCCGAATGCAGGGCTATGATTTCATAAAGCTCCTTTTTAAGTTTTACGATTTCACGCACGGTGATTTCAATATCCGAGGCCTGGCCTTCGGCTCCACCCATCGGCTGATGTATCATTATCCTTGAGTGTTTCAGGGCTGACCGTTTTCCTTTCTTGCCTGCTGTAAGCAGAACGGCTCCCATTGAAGCTGCCATCCCTGTACATATGGTGGCAATATCGGCAGATATGTACTGCATTGTGTCATAAATACCAAGGCCTGCATTAACAGAGCCACCTGGTGTATTAAAATAGATCTGGATATCTTTACCCGGATCGGCAGAGTCGAGATACAACAGCTGGGCCTGAATTATATTGGCAACATAGTCGTCGATGGGCAGACCAAGAAAAATAATCCTGTCCATCATAAGACGCGAAAAAACGTCCATTGATGCTACATTGAGCTGTCTTTCCTCAATAATGGTTGGAGATATATAACTTCCGTAGATCGAACTATATTTGTGCAGACTAAGGCTGCTTACACCTCGCTTGCCTCTTGCAAATTTCCCAAAATCATCAAGCAGATTCATATTTCTACAATATTTTTATATTAACTAACAAAGATATTAAAAAATTACCTTTTTTTTGCAAACCGCTGATTATTATTCAAAAAGCTTATTGAAATCATCAGCTGAGATACTTTTATTTTCAATTTTCACCAGTTCTTTCATGATTTCAAGAACCTTCTCCTCAAGAATCTTGTCAGCTATCCTTTTTGCATCCTCTTCTTTCTTAAGTGTCTCTTTTGCGTAGCTGCTAATCTGCTCATCAGTCACATAGTAAAGTCCGTACTGCTGGAACTGGTACCTCGTAACGTTCTCAGCCTCTCTAAGAAGCTCCTCTTCGGTGATTTTCAATTCGTTATCACGGGCTACCTTATTCCTTATAAGCTGCCATTTAAGGTCTTTTCTGAAATGTTCGAATTCTGTTTCAATCTGTTCTGCAGTGGTATTTTCGTTTACTCTTAAAAGCCATTTTTTAAGGAACTCTTCAGGCAGGCTGAACTCGGTCTTTTCTATTGCCATGGATTTGATATCAAGCATAAGTTTATAATCGCTTTCCCGTTTAAGATTAGCGCCGATCTCTTCCTCCAGTTTGGCCATAAATTCTTCTTCGGTATTCACAACACCTTCACCATAGATCTTATCATACAATTCTTTACCCAGTTCAGCTGCATGGAACCGGCTTATCTCATTTATTGTAAATCTGAAAATGCCGTTGATGTCCGCAACTTCTTCCTTTTTCTTTTTAAGTAAACCTGCAATTTCATTATCGTTTGGAAATGCCTTTTTAATATCGAAATCAACAGTTTCTTTTACTTTCCTGCCTATGAACTGCTTTTTGATTTCATCGTCCTTAATAATATCGATACCCATTGAGGTTTCTTCAGCAACAGGGCCATCTTCAACCAGATTGCCTTCGCTGTCAACAGCTTCGATACGGCCTTTGACAATATCTTTTTCCTCAATTGAGTCTGCCTGTCTCAATTCACCAAATCTCCGGGTATAATTGTTCAGGTAGTCATTTTTCATCTTTTCGTCGATGATTATCTCATGGAAGTGAACCTTGTTCTTCTTTGAGAGTTTGAGTTCGAAAGATGGAGCAAGTCCCAGTTCGAATGAAAAGGTGAAATCCTCCTGCGTATCGAAATTTATCCTTTCATTATCGTCAGTTTTTGGAAGAGGATCACCAAGTATCTCCACTTTTTCATCGGAAAGAAATTTCTGGATGCTTTCAGTGACCAGTTTGTTAATCTCCTCAACCTGGACAGCTTTGCCGTACATTTTTTTCACAAGTCCGATTGGTACCATGCCAGGACGGAATCCTTTAATATTTGCTTTTTTCCTGTAATCTTTGAGAACTGTTTCAACTTTTTCTTCATAATCGTGTTTGCTGATTTCAACTTTAAGAACAGCATTCAGATCATCAATGTTTTCTCTGGTGATATTCATATTATTTTCTGTTTAATGCATAGTTAAAAAAACCGCCAAAACGCACTTTAAAAGAGGTTGCAGGCGGTTTGTCATATTGTGCGGATGAAGGGACTCGAACCCCCACGTCACGAGGACACAAGATCCTAAGTCTTGCTCGGCTACCAATTACGACACATCCGCGGTAAAAATTCCCCGCAAAAGTATAATAAATTCCAATGAAAACAAATTGATACGATCAGCGGCGTAATTCAAAGTTCTTTCCGAGATATACTTTTCTTACATGTTCATCCTCTGCAAGTTGTGCTGCGGTCCCCTGTTTAAGGATATGTCCTTCGAATAGCAGGTAAGCTCTGTCGGTTATCGAAAGTGTCTCGTGAACATTGTGATCGGTGATCAGGATCCCGATGTTTTTCTCTTTTAGTTTTGATACAATTTCCTGTATATCTTCAACAGCTATAGGATCAACCCCGGCAAAAGGTTCATCAAGGAGAATGAATTTTGGCTTGAGTGCCAGCGCCCTTGCAATCTCAGTACGTCTTCTCTCACCACCTGACAGCTGAATCCCTTTGCTCTTTCTTATTTTCTGAAGACCGAACTCATTTAAAAGTGTCTCAAGTCTTTCTTCCTGTTCCTGCTTCGGAAATTTTGACATTTCCAGCACTGCCCTGATGTTGTCTTCAACAGACATATTCCGGAAAACGGATGCTTCCTGTGCAAGATAACCGATTCCTTTACGGGCCCTCTTATAGACAGGAAGAGTTGTTATCTCTTCATCATCAAGAAAAATCCTGCCCTGTCCGGGTTTAATAAGACCAACAATCATATAAAAGGTGGTAGTCTTTCCGGCGCCATTAGGTCCGAGCAAGCCCACAATCTCTCCCTGCTGTACTTCGACCGAGACATGGTCAACAACAGTTCTGCTACGGTATTTCTTTACCAGGTCGAGAGTGTGAAGCTTCATTTTGCAAGCTATTATTTTTCAGTTCATGACTGTGGTTCACCATCATTCATAAAGGCTGCACTGTCCCTGTCCTTCTGCTTCATTACTCTTGCAGAAATCATTATGCTTACCTCGTATAGAATCAGAAGCGGTATTGATACCAGTGTCTGTGAGAAAATATCAGGGGGAGTTATTATTGCAGCCAGTACAAAGATCACGACTATGGCATGTTTCCTGTACTGTCTCATAAAATTAGGAGTTATCAACCCTATCTTAGTAAGGAAGAATGCAATTATCGGAAGTTCAAAGACAAGTCCGGTAGCCAGACAGATTGAAGTAATTGTTCCTATATATGATCTTATATTTATCTGGTTTACAACTTCGGGGCTTATTTCATATGAACCAAGAAAATGTATTGAAAGGGGAGCAAGAAGAAAGTATCCGAATGCAACGCCCAGGAAAAAAAGCATAGAGGATGCAAAAACAGCACCTTTGGCATATCGTGATTCATTTTCTTTAAGGGCCGGTTTAAAAAACTGCCAGAACTCCCAGAGGATAACCGGAAATGCAAGAATGAGACCGGCAACAAGAGATACAGTGATATGAGTAGTCAGCTGTCCGGACATTTTAATACTGATAAGGTTCAGTTGTTGGGTGTTAATACACAAGGCAGTTGTATTAAGGTATTCACCAAGCCGGCAAAGAAGTCTGGCTGTAATGAAGTCAGGACTTTTAGGTGCAAGAATTACACTGTCGAAAATAATATTCTTAAAAAGGAAAGCTACTATCATCAATATTACTACCGCAAGTATTGAACGTATAATATGCCATCTTAACTCCTCAAGATGCTCGAGGAACGACATCTCCTTTTCACCCTTTTTCCCCTTATCCCATAACTTAGCCATATGCAAACCTGTATATAATTAAAATCAGCCTGTAAAGATGATAAATCTTCTTTTGCAAAACAACATCATTTTGATTGCCTTTGAAAGAGATTGCAACATTTATCCAATCAATTTTGTTAATAAAATGAAAAATTAGCTTTTTCATATTGAAATTTATTAACTTTATATAAACTCCATTGTGCAAAGCACATTTAAAATTGATCCTCATTAGGGGAATATTATGATTAATGACTCCACAATACATGATTACCTGAAGAAGTATTTTGGTTTTGATACTTTCAAGGGGAATCAGGAACCTATAATAAAAAATGTTCTTGAAGGCAGGGATACTTTTGTATTAATGCCAACAGGAGGAGGCAAATCATTATGTTATCAGCTTCCTGCGGTTATGAAGAGCGGTACTGCCATCGTTATATCGCCGCTGATTGCTCTTATGAAAAACCAGGTAGACGCAATGCGGAACTTCAGCACTGATGATGATGTTGCCCATTTTCTTAATTCATCCCTTACAAAATCGGAGATTGCAAGGGTTAAAAAAGATGTCATTTCAGGGAAGGCCAAATTGCTTTATGTTGCTCCTGAGTCACTGACCAAGGAAGAAAATATTGAGTTTCTGAAAAATATAGATATTTCTTTCTATGCCATTGATGAAGCCCATTGTATATCGGAGTGGGGACATGATTTCCGTCCTGAGTACAGGAGAATAAGACCAATTATTGACACAATAGGCCGGTCACCGGTAATTGCTCTGACAGCAACTGCCACACCAAAAGTGCAGCATGATATCCAGAAGAACCTGGGGATTCTTAATGCAGATGTTTTTAAATCATCCTTTAACAGACCGAATCTTTATTATGAGGTCAAATCAAAGCAGGATGTATCAAAGGAGATTATAAGGTACATAAAAAATAACAATGGCAAATCAGGGATTATCTACTGCCTGAGCCGGAAGAAGGTGGAGGAGATAGCAGAATTGCTTAAGGTTAACGGGATTAAAGCTCTCCCTTATCATGCAGGGATGGATTCAGCTACCAGAACTGCCAATCAGGACAAATTCCTTATGGAAGAGGTAGATATTATAGTAGCTACAATAGCTTTCGGGATGGGTATTGATAAACCTGACGTACGGTTTGTTATCCATTATGATATTCCAAAGAGCCTTGAGGGATATTACCAGGAGACAGGCAGGGCAGGACGTGATGGCGGTGAAGGCAACTGCATAGCCTATTACAGCTACAGTGATATTACCAAGCTTGAAAAATTCATGCAGGGCAAGCCCATCGCAGAACAGGAGATAGGAAAGCAGCTGCTTCTCGAAACAGTATCTTATGCCGAATCGTCGGTATGCCGGAGAAGGCTTCTTCTACATTATTTCGGCGAGGAATACGATAAAGATAATTGTGAGGCCTGCGATAACTGCCTGCATCCCAAAACACAATTTGAAGGCAATGATGCCGTTGTGAGTGTTCTCGAAACCATACTTGCTGTAAAGGAAAAATTCAAAGCCGATCATATTGCCAATATACTCGCAGGGAAGGTTACCTCTGCTATCAAATCATACAAGCATCATAAGCTTGAATTTTTCGGATCGGGCGAAGAGAAGGATGAAAAGTTCTGGAATATGGTTATCAGGCAGGCTCTCATTGCCAAACTTCTGACAAAGGATATTGAGAACTACGGACTCCTGAAGCTTACCCCAAAAGGGCTTGAATTTTTGGAAAAGCCTGCTTCCTTCATGCTGGCCGAGGATCATGATTATGCTGAATCGACCGAGGAGGAGAGTGCATTCGGGGCAAAAATCACAGCTGTGGATGAAGAACTCTTCAGCATACTTAAGGATCTCAGAAAGAAGATATCGAAAGTGAAAAATGTTCCACCATTCGTAATTTTCCAGGATCCGTCGCTTGAGGACATGGCTATTCAATACCCTGTGACTATTGATGAACTTCAGAATATATCAGGAGTAGGAGCAGGTAAGGCTCAAAGATATGGTAAAGATTTTGTTGAACTGATTAAAAGGTATGTTGAGGAGAAAGAGATAATAAGACCCCTCGACATGGTCGTTAAATCTGTTGTCAACAAGTCGGGAATAAAAGTCTATATTATACAGAGCATAGATATGAAAAGGTCGCTTGAAGATATCGCAGAGGCCAAGGGGATGGATATGCCTGAGCTGATATCAGAGATCGAAGCCATTGTAAATTCCGGAACAAGAATAAATCTCGATTATTATATCAATACGGTTATTGACGATGAACGCCAGCATGATATCTATTCATATTTCAGGGAAGAAGCAGAATCTGATTCACTGGAAGAGGCATTCAAGGAGCTTGGAAGTGAGTTTGAAGAAGAGGAGATAAGACTGATGAGGATCAAATTTCTCTCTGAGATGGGTAATTAATTCCATCTGCGCTGAAAAAGAAATCCGTAAAACAGGCTGATTAAAACATAATAAGGGTAGATTATTTGTGATGGTATGAACCATGACATTAATTTCTTTTTACCATAACGTTTCGTTGTTATTGAAAGTACCAGGTAGTCGGGGATTGATTTAACAATTATTGTAACTACATATATATATAAAAATGTAATATCAATAAAGGCAAGAGCAGGAGATAGCATCTGCAGTAAAATTGTAACAAATGTTACAATTCCAATAATTATCGTATTTATATCCCGGTAAGCAGGTGCTTTTGATATCCATCTGCCTCTCTGCCTGAAGAAATTCCCTGCTGACATGGGAGAAACCGTTGTTACTGCTGCTTCCATCGCTTCCAGCCATTCTATTTTTGAACCACTCTTTTTTAAACTATGAAGCAGGAACACATCATCGCCGGAAGGTATTTCCGGGTGCAGGTTGTTGATATTTGACAGGAAGACCTCTTTCCGGAAAGCCAGGTTCGCTCCATTACACATTATCCCATCGCCCTGGGCAAGAGTGCCGGCTGTTACTCCCTGCAGGCCAAGGAATTCAAGCTCAGCAAATCTTCCCGGCGGACTTTTACCATCATCAAGCATTACCGGACAGACAATCATGTCGTTACCAGAAATGCAACTGAAGGAACTGATTGTATTAAGCCACTCTTTTTGCATCGTGCAATCGGCATCGGTTGTTACTATAAGCACTCCTTTAGCTGCATTTATCCCTGTTTCAAGAGCTGCTTTTTTCCCGCTTCCATTATTTTTTAGAACCGAAATATTTTTAATACCGGCATATGTAGAAGCAATACTGAAGGTGTTGTCTGAAGAGTTGTCATCGACAATGATCACTTCAAACAGACCGGAAGGATAAGTCTGATCATGGAGCCTATTTAAAAGACGCGGAAGGTATTCCTGCTCGTTCCTGCAGGCGATCACAACTGAAATGTACTGATTCCCGCCGGTTTCAGGTTTAAAGGGCTTCAGCTTTTTTAGTCCTGAGTAAACCCTGAGGAGCAGGAAAAGATAGGGTAAAACCAATATTATTAAAAGCCATTGCATCAGGATTTATTTTAGCCATTCATACATCCTGTAATGTTCACACTGCATACCCATTGACTCATAGGTTTTATGTGCCCTGATATTATTAGACTCAACATAGAGACGCAAACCGGCAATACCCTTTTTTTCAGCTTCGGTTCTTATTTTTTCATACATCATCCTGAAAACGCCTTTTCTCCTGAATTCCGGCAGAACATAAACTGACTGAAACCACCATACATTTGAGTTTCTCCAGTCGCTCCATTCATAAGTTGTTAATAATGAAGCTATTATTTTTCCATCATCTTCTGCCACCCAGTACTGACCTTTAGCAGGGTCATCAAATACGGCAAGTACACCATTAGTGACCTTTTCAGGAATTAGCTTCAGCTTTTCGGTTTCCCATGCCATTTTATTCTGGAAATCAATTATGGCAGCAGCGTCATCAGGTACTGCTTTTCGGATTGAAATCATGTTATTAAGGTGTTACGGTATTTCGGTATTAGGGTATTTAGGTTTTTCGACATTATGTTGGTAAGGGAAATATCTTATAAAGGATTATTTCTTTGCATATTTCAATTTCAGATTCTTCCTTTCGCCCTTTAATGCTGAGCCTGCCGAAGCACTCCCTTCCTCCCTACTTATACTCCTCCCAGCTTTTGATTACGAGGTCTTCACGGCTCAGTTTGCAATATGCAAGGATGAATGCACTTGCCAGCCTGGCATTTGTTATCAGCGGTATATTAAAATCAACTGCACTTCTTCTTATTGTATAATCGTTCTGTAGCTCAGAAGCTGAGAGGTCCTTTGGAATATTTACAACAAGATCTACCTCTTTCGATTTAATCAGGTCAATGGTATTAGGCGATTTATTCTCATCAGGCCAGTAAGCAACATGAGCTTCAATACCGGCATTTTTGAGGAAGAGCTGTGTCCCCCTTGTGGCATATAGCTTATGTCCTTTAGCTGCCAGTGCCCTTGCACTGTTGAGAAGCTCAACTTTTGATCTTGCCGGTCCCGTTGAGAGAAGAATACTTTTTTTCGGAACCCTGTATCCTACAGAGAACATTGCTTTAAGTATTGCTTCATAAAATCCTTCCCCAATGCATCCCACCTCTCCGGTTGAAGACATATCCACACCCAGAACAGGATCGGCTTTTGCCAGACGGGAGAAGCTGAACTGTGGGGCCTTAACTCCGACATAATCAAGCTCAAATACTGTTTTCCCGGGTTTCTCTGCAGGTAAGCCGAGCATTACCTTTGTTGCCAGTTCGATGAGGTTTATCTTAAGCACCTTTGAAACGAAAGGCATACTGCGGCTGGCACGAAGGTTACATTCAATTACTTTAATATCATTATCCTTAGCAAGAAACTGGATATTGAATGGACCGGTAATCTCAAGCTCCTTTGCGATCTGGCGTGATATTCTTTTGATTCTTCTTGCAGTTTCGAAATATATTTTCTGTGCAGGAAAAACCATTGTGGCATCTCCGGAATGGACACCGGCAAATTCAACATGTTCACTGATTGCATAAGCCATCATATCTCCCTCACGTGCCACTGCATCTATCTCTATTTCCTTTGCATTCTCAATAAATTCAGAAACTACCACAGGGTATTGTTTTGATACATTTGCAGCAAGATTGAGGAAATGTGTAAGTTCATTCCTGTTTGACACTACATTCATGGCAGCACCTGAGAGGACATAAGATGGCCTAATCAGGACAGGGAATCCAATGCGGTCAACAAATTCATAGATGTCATCAATTGATGAAAGCTCTTTCCATCGTGGCTGATCTACACCCAGATTATCGAGCATAGCGGAGAATTTATGCCTGTTTTCAGCCCTGTCGATTGAAACAGGTGAAGTTCCCAGTACCGGGACCTTTTCGTTGAAGAGTCTCATTGCAAGGTTATTCGGTATCTGGCCGCCTACAGAGACAATTACCCCACCCGGATTTTCAATATCAATTATGTCGAGTACTCTTTCAAAGGTAAGTTCATCAAAATAGAGCCTGTCACAAATATCATAGTCGGTACTGACAGTTTCGGGATTATAATTTATCATTACTGACCTGAGGCCTTCCTTTTTTATGGTCTCAATTGCATTTACAGAACACCAGTCAAATTCAACACTTGAACCTATCCTGTATGCCCCTGAACCGAGTACGATAACTGATTTTTTGTCGTTCTCGCATTTAATATCATGTTCAGTACCGCTGTATGTAAGATAGAGATAGTTTGTGATTGCAGGGTATTCGGCAGCAAGTGTATCTATCTGTTTGATATATGGAACGATACCCAGTGATTTCCTGTACCGGCGTAATTTCATCAGGTCATCGTTTATTGTGGCAGGTCCGGATTTAAGGACATGCCTTGTTATCTGGAAGTCGCTGAATCCATTTATTTTGGCATGAGAGAGAAGTTCATGAGGGATGGAATCGAAGCTCTCATACCTGCAAATTTCATTCTTAATATTAACGATGTTCCTGAGTTTAAATAAGAACCATTTGTCAATCTTTGTCAGCTCATAGATTCTGTCAACCGTCATTCCTTTTTCCAGGGCTTCCGCTATTGAAAAGATCCTCATGTCGGTAGGTTCTGAAAGCTCCCTTTCAATGTCTTCGAAGCTAAGGTCGCGGTTGCCTGTAAATCCATGCATCCCCTGACCTATCATTCTCAGACCCTTCTGAATTACCTCCTCAAAGGTTCTGCCTATTGCCATTACCTCTCCCACGCTCTTCATGCTGCTGCCGATAAGATGGGAGACTCCTTCAAACTTGTTGAGGTCCCAGCGAGGAATCTTACAAACTATATAGTCGAGAGCCGGCTCAAAGCAGGCAGTGGTATTTTTTGTTACCGAGTTCTTCAGTTCGTGTAATCCATATCCCATTCCCAGTTTGGCTGCAATAAAGGCAAGAGGATAACCTGTGGCTTTTGAGGCAAGTGCACTTGATCTTGAAAGACGGGCGTTAACTTCAATAACCCTGTAATCTTCAGAATCGGGAGAAAGAGCATATTGAACATTACATTCACCTATAATCCCGATATGCCTTATTATCCTTATTGAAAGTTCTCTCAGTTTATGGTATTCACTATTTGTCAATGTCTGTGAGGGAGCAACTACTATGCTTTCACCTGTATGTATTCCCAGCGGATCAAAATTCTCCATATTACATACAGTGATGCAATTATCATAACGGTCACGTACTACTTCATATTCAACCTCTTTCCACCCTTTAAGTGATTCTTCTACAAGAATCTGGGTTGTATATGAAAACGCCTTTGAAGCCAGGTTTCTCAGCTCTTCCGTATCGGATGCGAAGCCGCTTCCCTGTCCTCCAAGAGTATATGCAGCCCTTATTATTACAGGAAATCCCAGTTTACCGGCGGCTTCAAGTGCTTCATCAACACCTGTTACAGCAATGCTGCTGGGAGTTTTAACATCTATTTCATTAAGCTTCCTTACGAATAGTTCGCGGTCCTCAGTGTCCATAATGGCTCTCACCGGAGTTCCCAGAACCCTTACATTATACTTTTCAAATACTCCGGCGTTAAAAAGTTCAGTGCCGCAATTTAAGGCTGTCTGTCCGCCGAAAGAGAGTAGTATACCATCTGGTTTTTCCTTTTTTATTAC
>CAYLYN010000145.1:0-11551 GCA_964387565.1 uncultured Rikenellaceae bacterium
TGAAGGATTCTCAGATTACGATGCCTTACAATCAAGGCATTATCTATAAGATCGCGTACCTGATTTATTGCTTCTTCGCCTCTTACACCACGTATATCGATCTCTGGTTTGAAGCTTATATTTCGTTGTACAAGTCCCGGATCATTTTCTCTCACAGGCATATTTGCCCTGAGGCTTTTTTTCAATTCCGACCGGGAAATTCGGTCTATTTTGTCGAGAGTAACCTGGAATATCAGCGTGCCGGTTTCGACCTCGGCTTTATTTCCTTTTATTGTGACAATTTCTCCTGCAGCCATTGTATCCTTCATCCTCACTGCATCACCGGGCTTAAATGGCAGGTTATTTTCCTCATTATTAGTTACTTTCTTTTCCGGTTCCTTTTCCCTTTTGATCTTTTTTGCTTTTGAATGCAGTACAGCAATCTTCAGCTCGCCGGGAGTCGCAGCCGGCTTAATCTCTTTTTCTATATCATCCTTGTATGCTTCAAGTTTCTTCCTCAGTTCCTTCGTCTTCTCTTTTTCAGCCTGCGATTCCTTAATCAGTCTTATTGTATTTTCTATCATCCTGTTCGATTCACTAAGCAATCTCTGAGCTTCATCCTTAGCTTTGGTGATAATCTCTTTCCGAAGGCTTTTGGCTCCGGATAATTCATTTTCATAGTCGCCCATAAGCTCCTCAAGCCTTTTTTCATGCTGCCTTATGCTCTGTCGTTTCATCTCCCAGTAACGCTTGTCACGTGCAATATCCTTAAGGTGCCTGTCATAATTAATGTTCTTCACTCCGGCTTTTTCAGATGCTGCAGACAGTATCTCCTCTGGTAATCCTATCTTACGGGCTATTTCGAATGCAAATGAACTTCCCGGTTTTCCAATATCCAGATGGAAAAGCGGTTGCATAAGATGATTGTCAAAAGCCATAGCTCCGTTTACAATACCGTCGGTAAGTGATGCAAAGTGTTTTAAATTTGTGTAATGGGTCGTGATAACACCAAATACTTTTTTACGGTTAAGCTCACCAAGTATTGCCTCGGCTATTGAACCTCCAAGCATTGGTTCTGTACCAGTTCCGAACTCATCAATAAGAATCAGCGTTCTTTCACTGCTGTTCTTTACAAAGAACTTCATATTAATAAGATGTGAACTGTATGTACTTAAATCATTGTCAATACTCTGCTCATCACCAATATCAATCAGAATACTCTTAAAAATTCCTGTCTCCGAACCTTCGGCAACAGGTATTGTTAGTCCGCACTGAAGCATATACTGAAGCAGCCCCACTGTCTTCAGGCACACAGATTTACCTCCGGCATTAGGACCTGAGATAAGCAATATTCTCTCATTATCGTTAAGAACAATATCGAGAGGTACAACTTTTCTGCCAGGAGTTTTTCCAAATGTCAGAAACAACAGCGGATGAACAGCTTTCCTCCATATTACCACCGGTAGAGGATTCAGGCCTGGTCTGACTGATAGCAGCCTGTTTCCCAGCTTTGCTTTTGCTCTGAGAAAATCAATTTCACCCAGAAAATTATTTAGTTCAAGCAGTTCAGAAATGTATGGTCTGATATTGTCAGCAAAAGCAATCAGTATCCTCACAATCTCCCTTTTCTCCTCATATTCCAGCTCAACAATATCATTATTCATCTCCACAATCTCCTCAGGCTCAATATAAACCGTCTTGCCTGAGGCTGACTGATCATGTATAAGCCCTCTGATCTTTCTCTTATCATAAGCACTAACAGGAATTACTCCCCTGCCGTTCCTTACCGTTACAGAAGTATCAGCATCAACATATCCGTCTGCCTGTGCCTGCTTAAGAATTGCATGCAGCCTTCTGGATACCTGAATGCTTTTACCAGCAAGGTCAGCTCTTATTTCCTTCAGCCTTGTTGATGCATTGTCTCTTATTATTCCCTTTTTATCAATTATCCTGTCAATAGCCTCCAGCACGTAAGGGTAGGTTTTAACCGGACTGCATAACTTCCTGAGAACAGGATACTTTACTGCATCCTTCCCATTAAAAAAGTTCAGAATCGTCTTTACAGTCTCAAGTGATCGTTTAAGGTCAAACACCTCCTGCACCTCAGGAAATGTCCCCTCAATCCTTATCTTCCTCAGTGAATCAGATATTTTATAGTAATGCTCTGACGGGAACTTTTCTTCAAGAGCAAGCAGTTGCTGGAATTCATAAGTGGCTGATAATTGATGAGATATAAAATCAAAGTTATCTGAAAATGCCAGCGAATCAACATTTTCAATCCCCATAGGACTCAGGCAGTTCTCCTTCAGCATGCTCCTGATCCTGTCAAATCCAATCTTGCTTTCGAAATTATCCGGGTAAATCATTTGTTAAAGATAAAAGATAAAAGTAATAAAAAAGGCTGAGGGCTGAGGGCTGATGGTGGAAGGGTAATTGATAAGCGCCGCCGGGGTACCTTTATTTCATAATTCAGTTCATGTCAAAAAAGATATTTTCCAAATTATTCAAACATTGCTATTTTTAGACTGAAATGACTTAAACCAATGAGACAATAACATGAAAAGAATTTTTCACTATTATTCAGTAGTTACCGTTTTTTTATTATTGACCCTGACATTTTCGGATATTATCGGGCAAGCTTCAGAAACCATCCCTCTTCCTGAACATCCCCGACCTGATTTCCAGAGAGAAAAATGGAAGAACCTGAATGGTATCTGGAATTTCAGATTTGATCCGGAGAATACTGGTCTGAATGACAAATGGTATAGCCAGCCTGAAAGATTCGACAGAAAAATAGTAGTGCCTTTCCCATGGGGATCAAAATTATCAGGAGTGAATAATGAGGCAGAAATCGGCTGGTATGCCAGGACCTTTGAGATACCTGAGGATTGGGATGGAAAGAAAGTATTTATTGTGTTCGGTGCAAGTGACTGGATAACTACTGCCTGGCTCAACGGACATGAGATAGGAACCTACCAGGGTGGATATACTCCGTTCGAATTTGACCTTACTCCATTTATAAAAAAGGGACAGGAACAGCAGCTTGTTGTCCGGGTTGATGATTCTCCTTTTCCATATAAACTTGAAGGCAAGCAGGGTTATGGACAGGCCAAAGGCATCTGGCAGACAGTATATCTTGATGCCCGGGGAGAAAACTTTATTAAATCAGTACATTTCACCCCTGATATTGATAATCAGAAAGTTACTGTAAAAGTAACAACAAGCCAGCCTGCTACATCCAAAACTTCTATAAAACTGAAATTTACAGGCGAAAGCAGGGATAATTCTGAAACGGTACATAAATTTAAAAAAGGTTCAAATGAGCTCAAATTTGAAGTCCAGGTAAAGAACATGGTCCTTTGGGATCTTAACAACCCTTACCTGTATGATGTACTGGTTACTGTGCTTGAAAACAATGCCGATAACGACCAGATCCAAGGCTATTTTGGCATGAGAAAAATAAGTACTGTCAATCTTCCGGGTCTGAACTATAATTATGTAGCTCTTAATAATAAACCTGTCTATCTTCAGATGTGCCTTGACCAGTCATATACACCTGATGGATTCTATACATTTCCTTCAGATGAATTTATGAAAGAAGAAATACTCCGCTCAAAACGTATAGGACTTAATGTTAACAGGATACATATTAAAGTTGAAGTTCCCCGAAAACTTTACTGGGCTGATAAACTGGGACTTCTGATAATGGCTGATGTACCAAATTTCTGGGGTGAACCAGGTAAAGAGGCTAAACAGGAACATTTTGTTGCAATGCAGTGTATGATCGAAAGAGATTACAATCATCCTTCAATATTCCAGTGGGTTCTATTTAATGAAACCTGGGGACTATTCACAGAGAAAAAAGAACCAAAGAAGGAAAGGATATACCTGCCTGAAACCCAGGAATGGGTTGAAAGTCTGTACAAGCAGGTAAAAGCTCTGGATCCTGCAAGGCTTGTTGAAGACAATTCTGCGTGCAATTACGATCATGTGGTATCAGACGTGAACAGCTGGCATGTCTATATCCCTGGATATGAGTGGAAAAAGCATCTCGATGAGGTATGCTCCAATACCTATCCCGGATCAAAATGGAACTTCATCGGTGGCCGTACCCAGGGAGATCAACCCTTGTTCAACAGCGAATGTGGAAATGTATGGGGTTATAGCGGAAGTACTGGAGATGTTGACTGGAGCTGGGATTATCACCTTATGATGAATGAGTTCAGAAGTCATCCTAAGATATGTGGCTGGCTGTATACGGAGCACCATGATGTCATTAATGAATGGAACGGATATTACAAATATGACAGGAGTGAAAAACTTACAGGGCTTGAAGATCTTGTACCTGGAATGACTCTCAGAGATCTACATAGTGATGTTTATATTAGTATAGATGGTCCTCTCTGCAGGGAGGTCAAGCCTCTGGAATATATTCAGCTTCCGATTTTTGCATCTTTTATGACAGATGCTGATCATGGAAGCCAACTGAAAGTAAGGACGAACCTTTACGGATTCGATTATACCGGGAACGAGTGGTTTCTGCCAGGCCCTTCAGTTTCAATAAAATATAATAAATGGGATGCGGGAGCAGCCGGTACAATTAATTTAAGGATTCCTGATAAAAAGGGGACTGCAATATTATCAGTAGTTACTGAAGATGCTTCTGGTAAAATACTGCACAGAAACTTCACAAGCTTCTTCATAGGAGACAGGTCATTTAGCCGGAATGAAAACATCATAAATGATGGACAGCAAATACAAGTGGTAAGGTTTGCACCATCTTCATTTAAAGCGCAAAGCTGGAGCCAGAAGCAATGGAATGTACTTGACGGTCTAAAGGTGAATGGTGCAGGTCATGGATTTTTCGATTATGAAATAGAGCTGCCGGAAAATATAACGGCAGATAATACTGAAACTGTATCTCTTGTAGCAGAACTATCTGCAAAACAGCTGTTTGGAAAAGACAGAAAAGATGCAAGGCTTCCGGAAGGAGATTATATGCTAGGAAAGGGAACAAATGATCCGGGACAGAATCCAAACTCCTACCCTATGACTGATACCAGAAAATTTTCATCGATGGCAAGGATCATTGTGAACGGAGAATCAGTTGGAACATTTTTCCTTGATGATGATCCTGCTGATCACCGGGGCATTCTTTCATGGTTTTCACAGCCACACGACAGAAAATTGCAGGAAGCCGGCTCATACGGATACCTGGTCAAAGCATCGATACCTGCAGAAGTGATACGTAAGGCACCGGACAAACGGCTTAAAATCAGATTTGAAGTAGATGAGTCATTTCCAGGAGGACTTGCCATCTACGGTGAACGTTTCGGCCGCTATCCGGTTGACCCGTCAGTGATTTTTGTAATGAAGAAATAAAGGTGTAACGGTATGGCGGCATGACAAAACTGATACAATTAAAGTTAATTTTTGTTAATAAAATTCATCTTATCAGAAGCTTATACTTTTTTAAATACATTTGATAACCTACAAAACTAATTAACAGATCTCATTATGAAATTAAGAAATCTAACAGCAGCAGTTTTTACTATGTTTCTGCTGCCTGCTCTGTTGACTGCACAGAATGAAAATGTCGATCTTGCTATGATTTACAAGATCAAGCAGGAAGGATTGAAATACTCCCAGATCGAAGAGCTTGCTTTTGGTCTTACAGACCTTACGGGGCCAAGACTTACGGGCTCAACCGGAATGACACGCGGAAATGAATGGGCAAAAAAGAAGATGGAAGAACTTGGATTCCAGAACGTCAGGATTGAAGCAGCATGCGATTTCAGCAAACCCGGCTGGGACAATCTTAAAACATATGCGGCTATGACTGCCCCGTACTATGCCAACTTTGCCTGTAATCCCGTTGCATGGACTGGCAGCACGAATGGACTGGTAAAAGGTGAAGTGGTATTTGTTGATATAAAGTCTGAAGAGGATATGGATAAGTACAAAGGCAAGCTTTCGGGGAAGATTGTACTGCTTCCGTCAACAACCCAATATGAAGTTAGTTTTGAACCGCTGGCAAGCAGGTATACTGATGCTCAACTTGCTGAAATGGCAAAGAGATCAGAAGGCAGATCAGGCAGAAGGCCCCGGATGGACTTTGCGCAATATGCAGCAATGAGGGCTTTACGCAATAAAATTTCAGAATTCCTCAGTAATGAGGGGGCTGCTGTAATTCTTAATGGTTCAGGTACCTTTAATGTTCCCAGATCAAACAGTGTCAGTTATAAGAAGGGAGAAAAAGAACCTGTGGCACAGCTTAACCTGCCGGTGGAAGCACATGGCAGGATGGAAAGAATCCTGAAGCATAACCTCCCGGTGGAGATGGAAATAGAGATTCAGAATAAGTTCTTTGATAGTCCGACAGTTTACAATGTCATTGGTGAGATACCCGGTACAGACAAAATACTGAAAAACGAAGTAGTCATGATCGGAGCCCATATTGATTCATGGCATGGCGGAACCGGAGCTGCTGATAATGCATCCGGGTGTATTGTAATGATGGAAGCGCTGAGAATTTTAAAAGCAATTGATGCCGCACCAAAAAGAACTATAAGAGTTGCCCTGTGGGGTGGCGAGGAAGAAGGATTCCTCGGATCGAGAGGATATGCAGACAAATACCTTGTTGATCCTAAAACCAAAGAACATAAACCAGATTATGACAAGTTTGCAGGTTACTTTAATATGGATAACGGATCAGGAAGATACAGAGGCATTTATCTTCAGGAAAATGATGTTATCAGACCAGTATTCGAGGAATGGATGAAACCATTTGAAGACATGGGAGTTAATACCATTTCTCCAAATAATACCGGAGGAACTGACCACCTTACATTCAATGGATTAGGATTACCCGGGTTTCAGTTCATACAGGATGCTATCGAATATGGCCGTGGTTACCATACTGTTATGGATACATATGAAAGACTGGTAATGGAAGATCTGAAGCATAATGCAGTAATCACTGCCGCATTTGCATATAATGCAGCTATGAGGAATGTAAAACTTCCAGCCAAGCCGGTAATGAAACCCCATCCTGAAGATCAGAGACCACGGTTCTGAAAGAATTATAAGTGAGTAAAAACATCCCCCTTCCCCCCTTCGCGCTGCTCAGGGCAAGCTCTTCAAAGGGGGATTTTTTTTATGGCTGCCTGCCTGCAATTAACGCTTGCAACTCCTTAATGTGGGATTGATAAACTCCACGGGGACTGGTATTGTATTTTTTGCAAAGAGAAGCAGCATATCCCGTTGCAACTCCCATCTGGCCTGTCGTATTCATTACTCGCGGGCCGCCAAGTCCTACATGCGAGCAACTGAAACATCGTCCGGCCATCAGAAGATTTTTGATATTCTTTGAATAAAGCGACCTGTATGGAATATAGTAATGATCAACCGGGTAAAAGAGTGCCTCAGAGAGAAAGTCCGGTTTTGAAGAATCCTTCAAATTCACCTGGTAATGGACATCAATATCTCTTTGCTCCATAACCACTGCATCTGAAAACTCTACCATATTCTTCTCATCCTGAAAGGTATAGATATAATCACCAATAAGCCTTCTCGATTCTCTCTTACCGATCAGATATGATACCCATTCAAGATCAAAATTAGAATTTTCAGCCAGTTTTTTTGCATTATAGAAAGATCCGTAGATTGCCTTCAACATATGATCCCTGATTGTCTCAGCATCATCAATCTGGTGAAGGCTGTCATTCGAGTATTCCCACTGCCATTCTCCCTGTAAAGCCATATGTCCATCTGCTACTTCGAGCGCCCAGGGAACTTCAGGAAATTTCACCGGCATACCTTTGTCGACACTCCTCCAGAGAACTGATGAACCCATCACTCTGTTATCCGGCTTTAAAGGACTCCACAGTTCCTTATGTTCATCCCAGTTTTCGTTGTATTTTGCAGAATCCTCCCTGCCATACATATACTCAGCTCCGGCCCAGTAACCTATCCAGCCGTCACCCGTGCAATCAATATACAGAGGAGCTGAAAAACGTATAGTCTCGCCTGTTGATGTATGCTTTGCATCTACTGATACTATTGAGTCGGAATTTGTATTTGCAGAATATGCCTTAAAGTTAAGAAACTGATGAATATCCGGATACCGGCTCATTGCATTATGCCGTTTTCTGTCATCCCTGACTGCATCTGGTGATCCATTGGGCCAGTGGACAGTATTAAGCATATTCAGTATCCGACCCGACTTCCAGGTAATACCTTCAGTATGCACCCTGATTTCACTGCTTGCATTTCCTCCCAGTATGGGACGATCATGGATAAGTGCCACCTTCATTCCCTGCTCTGCTGCTGCAATTGAGGCAGCACATCCGGCTATCCCTCCCCCTACAACGACCAGATCAAATAATTCCGTTCTTCCGGGGATATCGCTCTCTTTCAGAAGTTCTTTTCTTAATTGCGACAGCGCTTTAATATCTTCAGGAGGAGGATCTTTATGTGTACTCATGTAAATTGCGTCACACCGTCCTTCAAAACCTGTAAGATCATGGAGTCCGAACCTTGCAACTTTATCGTTGATCGTGGCAGCTCCTGCATACTGCCATCCCCATCCACCATTGGTTCCCAGGTCGGTACCAAGCTCCTCTCCATCAACCGATATTCTGAATCGCCCGGGGGCTTCCCATTTACCAGGTGCCCAGTTCATGGTCCGTACCCAAATATGATATTTGCCGGGAGCCGGAATAACTGTCTCCTGAACGGCATCTTCAACAGGCCTGCCAAGTCCATGGGCCAGAAGATACGGCGATCCCATCTGAAACACAAACTGAGGATCAACAACCCAGCCTCCTTTTTCTGAAAAACTCTCAGCCTCAAGAAAGACCTCCTGCTTTTCAACTTTGCAGGCAGATAAACTTATGACAACAGATAAAAAGATCAGAAATATTCCACCCATAAAAATTGTATTTTAGTTATTCTTTCAGGCCAGCAAGATCTAAAATGAATGCGTATTCGAGGGAAGTAACCCTGTATCGTTCAAATCGTCCTGAAGCTCCTCCATGACCGGCTGACATATTAACATCCATAACAAGCAGATTATCATCAGTTTTCATATCACGTAACTTTGCTACCCATTTAGCAGGCTCCCAGTATTGAACCTGTGAATCCCAGTATCCTGTTGTAACAAGAAGATTCGGATAATCCATTGGCTTAACCTGGTCGTACGGTGAATATGAAAGCATATAATTATAATACTCCTTCTTCCTCGGATCTCCCCACTCATCCCACTCAAAAGTGGTAAGTGGAATTGTTTCGTCAAGCATTGTGGTTACCACATCAACAAAAGGAACTGCTGCAATAACGCCTTTATACAGATCAGGCCTCATATTTACTATAGCACCCATAAGCAATCCTCCTGCGCTTCCTCCCATAGCAAACAGCCTGTCAGTACTGGTATATCTTTCATTAACGAGGAACTGCGCGCAATCATTGAAATCTGTAAAAGTATTTTTCTTCTTCAGGAGTTTTCCATCCTCATACCAGTACCTGCCCATCTCACTTCCACCACGCACATGAGCAAGCGCAAAAATAAACCCTCTGTCGAGGAGACTCAGGGAAGCTGATCTGAAACCTGCCTCAGTTGATGAACCGTAAGATCCGTAGGCATACAATAATAATGGAGCTTTACCGTCCATACTTATCTCTTTCCTGTATACAATCGAGATCGGGATCATGGTACCATCACCAGCTTTTGCCCACAATCTCTTCGATTCATAATTACTCTTATCAAAGCCACCCAGTACCTCCTCTTCCTTCATTATTTTCTTTTCCCTGGTAGTCATATTATAATCAATCACCGAGTTAGGGGTTGTAAGAGATGAATATGAATACCTCAGAATATCACTACCGGGTTCAGGATTAATACTGATACCTGCCATATAGGTCTCCTCTCCAAAATCAATATAGTGCTCAGCATTATCCATGGTACTTATTATCCTCAGGTTGGTCAGCCCCTTAATCCTTTCATCAGCAACAAGGTATTTGTCAAACAGCTCAAAATTCTCAAAAAGAACATCCTTTCTGTGAGGTATTAGATCAGTCCAGTATGAGCTTTCTGTTTTTCCCTCAAGTGTTCTCATAAGCTTGAAGTTTGAAGCGCTGTCGATATTCGTCCTGATATAAAACATATTACCCAGATGATCCACACTGTACTCATGATTTATCCTGCGAGATTCAAATAGCCTGAGGGCAGCGTCGGGCTTAGCTGATTCAAGAAAGTGCACTTCGGTAGCAAGAGTCTGTGATGAATTTATAAGGATATATTTCTCACTCCTGGTTTCAGTAAGGTAAACACTGTAAGTTTCATCTTCTTCATTATAAACAAGACTGTTTTCTTTCGATCCGAGCTTGTGTTTAAATATCTTTCCGGCTCTCAGAGTCTCAACGTCTCTGTCAACATAGAAAAGGGTTTTATTATCTGCTGCCCAGACACTCTGTCCTGTTGTATTTTCAATTTTATCAGGAAGCAGAACACCTGTTTCCAGGTTAAGAAAATTTATTGTGTAGCGCCGCCGGCTTACAAAATCAGTACCGAATGCCAGCATTTTATTATCACGGCTGACTGACAACCCGGTAACCGAGCAATAGCTCTTCCCTTCAGCCAATTTATTAACATCCAGCAATATCTCTTCAGAAGCATCAAGAGTTCCCTTCTTTCTATAATATAGAGGGTATTCATAACCTTCAGCGAATTTATTGTAGTAGTAATAACCGTTCCTGAAGTATGGAACAGAAGAGTCATCTTTTTTGATTCTGCCAACAATCTCATCATATATTTTCTTCTGAAGCACTTCTGTTTTTTTGAGTGTTGCTTTAGTATAATCATTTTCATCATTCAGGTATCTCAGGACTTTCTCAGTCTGATCATCAGGTACAGAATCATTCTTCTGCTTATCTGACAGTCTCATCCAGAAATAGTTATCGATTCTTTTATCAAATACCTCATGGGGTATTTTTTCTGCGACAGGAGGTTTTACTGATGGCTGTGAACTGCAGGCGAAAATCAGGGCAGATAATAAAACAGAGAAAATCAAACTGGTTCTTTTCATGGGACATATTTATTTTGTTAGTAATATATTTCGTTGTGATCAAAAGGTATTTCGACATTAATCTAACCCACCATTAAAATTATGACCGCCAATCTAAGGTTAGTCTTATGGCATGAAATAATGGCATAGGTTTCCCCTCCTTTTGAAGGAGGGGTGGCCGCAGTACAATAATAGTTAATAAATTGCAAAGTCAATCTGCGGCCGGGGTGGTTGATTAACAGGTCAAATAAATTCGTTTTTGATTATTAAATTTCTTTTTCTCGCTTTTAAATTAAGGTATTGAACACAAAGCAAATTGCAAAATCTATTACATTATACTTCAGTGTCTTATGATATTATTCTCATCTTTAACTTTTTGACTTTTAGAATATCCTATTAATATGGATTTGTCATGATCAATTAAATCAACCACCCCGGCCGGAAAATAAAGCTTGTAAACATAAGATAATCAATAGTCCCGGCCACCCCTCCTTCAAAAGGAGGGGAAA
>CAYLYN010000146.1:0-11489 GCA_964387565.1 uncultured Rikenellaceae bacterium
GCCGCATTTTATAAAGTTCCTGCGACTGGCTACAGAATCAAAAATTGCTCTTTTCATATTAGTTCTGATTAAAGGATTTTCTATCCTCAAGGTAATCAATATTATTATCTGCGGTGATTTTCAGGCAGAAAATTTGAATGCTTTTACATTCTCATAGTAAAAGGGATTAAAACTTAAAATCCGTCCGGTGCAATCATAAAAAGCCCGGAATGAAAATGGATTAGTCCTGAAGTCATTCTTGTCCATCTTTGCAATCAAATCAAAATCAAGCAAATAATTGGACGCATCAGCATATCGCCGGAGCTTATATGATATAACTATGAACATTGCGTTAAGATCAAATATAGTCCTGTACCTGTCATCTAACTTAAGTTCAAGTGAATCGATCTCTCTGAAGGCATTAATCCTTTGCATGTTAAGTCTATTGAAAATATCCTGGAAACTACCACAGAAATGAACGAAGGTTTTAATACCGGCATTAGTATCCTTATATAGATCCTGGCAATCATTCATCATCTGAATTAATCCACCGGTCTGGAATACTGCATTCCGGTAATCATCATTTTTGCCTCGTATAAAAGCAGAACATATGAGAGCTGAAACTCCTCCCTTTTCCAGTGTTATCCTCGTAACATTCTCTTCAGAAAGAGTATTACCTGACTGCTCAGCACTCTCAATCTGCGAGCGTATAATACCAAGAAATCCTGCAATTTCTGACCATTGTTCAGCTTCTATTTTTAAGAGAAGTCTCTCAAGATATAGATAAAAGATCTTTTCAACTGCTGTTTCTGCAACTGGCTGCCCGGAATATGAAAAGGTATAGTCCAGAATCTGCCTGATCCGTACAACATCAAGCTTGAAATCATCAACCATTGCATCAAAAAGAGCCATAATTGAACCAAGGTAAATAAGGCTTTCCCTGTCTCTTTCAGTTATCTTTCTATCTGCAAGCCGGGCAAGCATCTCCCCCATTATGACAGCCTCAACCATATACCACTGTATCTTTCTGAATATCCTTTCAGGAATTGTACCGTCATTAAGATTAAGGGACTGATTTATGATTTCACCTGCAATTTTTCTGACATACCTGTGGTAATAACCGGAAGTATTATTTGCATTATACATCCGCCAGGCAAGTTTCAGAAACAGCCTGAAATTCTTTGATTTAAAATGCATCGCATTAACACATTATGGGGATATTGAAATAGTTATTTTTAACCACAAAGGTTACAGAGTCCCGATAGCCCTCGGGACAGGATCACAAATAACACAGAGATAAAACCTTGATTATTATTTCTTTGTGATCTCTGTGTTATGTCTTTGTGACCCCTTAGATTAGCATGAACTTATTTAAGAGTATACGATGTTTGAGATTTTGAATTTAAATTATTGATTTATAATTATTTATTGTTCTTTCTCTTAATTGACGAAATTTGCTATAAAAACCAACCGGTATGGTAGAATTAGTCTGTGACCAAAGTTTGAAGACTTACACAAAGATTAAATCCCATACCGGTGTTTTGAACAAGCTTCAAATAGAAATTAAGGCTTTGGGCCTATTATCAGGGGCTTGAGTGTGTTCAGAACATGGTTTTAATTGTATAAAGTTAATTAAAAAACGGGAATCATGTTTACAAACTTTGTTGGTATCGATGTCTCTAAGTCCAAGTTCGATCTGGCACTTATTAAGGGCCAGGACAAGGATCATGTCATCCAGGGAGTCTTTGACAACACTCGTAATGGAATTAAATCCATGAGTAAGTTCCTGGAAAAAGAACACGCCATTAAACTTTCTGAAACCATTTTTTGTATGGAGTTCACAGGTGTTTATGGTTATCCATTAACTGACTTCTTTGTTAAAAGAGATTGTCATGTTTGGATTGAGATGCCTGTAAACATAATACGATCCCTTGGCCTTCAGAGGGGCAAGAATGACAGGGTTGATGCTCATCGCATAGCACTTTACGCCTACAAAAACAGAGATGATGTCAAGCTATGGAAACCTCAGCGTGAAGCCATATTAAAACTGCGTGACTTATTAGCACTTCGTGAGAGGCTTATCACTGCACAAAAGTCATTGCAAATGCCTATCGATGAAAAAATCTCTATGGGAGATAGAAAAGGTGCTGAGATCCTTCGCAAAGGCTGCCATAAATCTATGTCTTCACTCGAAAATGAGATCGGACAGATCGATAAAAATCTGGACGATATCATTAAGGACGATCCCCAACTTAAGGAACTCTTCCAGCTTGCAACATCTGTTCCCGGAATTGGGAAACTTACAGCATTGTTTATGATATGTTTTACCAATGAGTTCTCCATGTACACTAATCCGAAACAACTTGCATGTTATTGTGGAGTGGCCCCTTTTGAACATAGCTCCGGATCAAGTATCAGAGGGCGAACACGTGTCAGTCATATGGCTAATAAGGTACTTAAACGAATGCTCCATATGGGGGCAATGTCGGTAATCTCAAGAGATCCTGAACTACACGACTATTATCAACGTAAAATAGCTCAGGGTAAAAACAAAATGCTCGTGATAAACGCTGTGAGAAATAAAATCATTCACAGATTATGTGCAGTCATCAAACGAGGATATGGATACCAGTCTGAAATTATTTTCAAAGAACGATTGGTTTTATCATAGAAATCTCTGTGGTTAACGGATTTTGACTTATCCTTTAACCTTGTATGGATTCTACAGCCTGCATCATGGCTTTGCAGTAAGCCACATTATATGTCCAGCCGGTATATCCTGCATCACCGGGATTTTTCCCGACACCGATTTCTCTGTCATAGTCGAGTGCCCTTGGATGTTCAGGGTACAATCCGAATTTATATCCAAGTTTAAATATCTCCCTCATCACGGCAAACATATTTACCTGCCCTTCATCAAAGAAAACCTCCTCATATTTAAGTGAAGGAGTTGTTACAATCACATTCCGGTAATGAATATGATTAATCCGGTCTCTTGAACCCAGGTAATGAAGCACTTCGAGCGGATCCTCCCCTATTTCTCTGGAAACTCCGCAATCATACGTCATTCCGTTTGAAGGGCTATCTACAATTGAGATGATTCTCTTCCAGTCATTGAAAGTGGCAACAATCTGTGCATGACTGTGCGATTCAGGTACAGGCGGATCGTTCGGATGCAGGGCCATCCTGACACCTGCTTTTTCTGCAACTGGTATAACAGCCTTCAGAAAATAGGTGAGATTTTCCCACATCGCTTCTGAACTCATTGGCTCTCCCTCACCTGCTGCCGGAGGAAGGTTTTTAGCCCGGTCATAATCCATACTAAGAGTACCAGCGCCCCCCCTGGCAGTAGTATCATAATATCCATCAGTAAAGCGATGAGCATAGAAATTATATTCTACAACAGGCAGACCGACTTTACCGGCAGCTACAAGCGAATCCTGAACCATCCTTATCTCCTCATCACGGCCTTCCAGACCATATATCGCTTTATTAAATCCTCCTATCATCATATTTATAACAGTCAGGTCTTCAGCAGCATACTGATCCATTATATTCCTGAGGCTTTTCTCTGTCCAGGGGATCTGCGGGCCACCGCATAATAAATGGTTAACTCCAATCTGTTTTACTTTACGCATATAATTCCTGTCCAGAGAGGACATCATGCACATTTTCGGCTTATCTGCACCAAATGTTACAGGCCATTCAATATCTTTTTTGCCTGCTCCTTCAGCAACAACTGCGGCTTCCTGTTTTTTTCCAGATCCTGAACATCCATACATTCCTGTCAATGAGATTGCTGTAGCCAGTGAGGCACTCTTTTTTAAAAAGCTTCTGCGATCGTTTTTCATACTGCTTAAATAATTAATTATAATGATCCTGCTGCCTGCATCATTGCCTTTGTATAGGCAACATTATATACCTGTGCTGCATATCCCCCGCCACCCGGGTATTGATTTCTGATGCCATCAGGATGTTCTTTATCGTAATCAATTGCCCTGGGATGTTCAGGATAAATTCCTAATTTATAACCAAGTCTGAATACTTCCTTCATGACCTCAAACATATTCACTACCCCCTCATCAAAGAAAACTTCTTCATATTTTACATATGGTTGCTGAACTGTAACATTCCTGTAGTGCATGTGATTGATACGGTCACGCGAACCCAGATATCTCAGTACTTCCACAGGATCTTCACCCATTTCGCGTGTAACACCGCAATCATATGTCATGCCATTTGAAGGACTGTCGACAATTTGAATAAGTCTTTTCCAGTCATTGAAGGTAGCCATTATCTGGGCATGTCCATGAGAAACCGGAATGGGCGGATCATTCGGATGAAGCGCAAGCCGCACACCTGCTTTCTCTGCAACAGGCACCACTCCTTTCAGGAACCATGTCAGATTCTCCCAGAGTGCTTCAGAAGTCATTAGTGTTCCTTCATCTGCAGGTATGTCCTTTGCACGCTCATAATCGAACGCGGTAACTCCTGAACCTCCTCTCGCCAGGACTTCATAGTACCCGGCCATAAGGCGGTGTGCATAAAAGTTATATTCGATAACGGGAAGACCTGCCTTACCTGCTGCAACAATTGAATCCTGGATATTTCTCAGTTCCTGCTCACGTCCCTCACGTCCGTAAATTATATTCTGATTACCGCCAATCATCATGTTAATTACAGTAAGGCCCTCCTCTTTAAAAGGATCCATTATTTCCCTGAGGCCCTGTTCTGTCCATGGCAATTTTGGTCCTCCCATAAGTACATAATCTACTCCGACCTGCTTGTACTTCCTCATCATCTTTTTGTCTCCGGCACCCATGCCAACGCATATCTTCGGCCGGTCAGCTCCGAATGTTACAGGCCATTGAACATCTGAACCTGCTGCTGAAACACCAGAAGAGTGATCATCAGCACTTTTATTATCCCTGCTGGTGCAGGCATTTAATCCTGAAACAGAAACGGCTGCAGCTATGGCAGCACTCTTCCTGATAAAATTGCGGCGGTTGTCCTTCATAGTAATGGAAAAATTAAATTAATGTAACTGATTTATCAATATTTTAAACCTTCTTTAATTTTCGCTCTTCTTTTTCCTCATATAGCCAAATGATTCAACAAACTTTCTCAAAATATTAAAATAGAGTGCTATGTATAGAAGTAAAGTCAATATCCATATCACCGCCAGATTAAAATTAAACGTTTCTATTTCTTTTGAACCAATTATTTTTATGGGAGCAAAGTAATGAGACCTTCCAAACCTGGAGGCAGGCTTCATATATCCCGGATTCATCTTTTGTATAATTTTCTGAGGTGTCTGAACTGTTTTATTCATATTATCAAAATCCAGAGCAAAGTTTTTAAGCCTGTTGTTTTCATATTCATCTCTCATTTCACTCAACTTATCTTTTCCCTTCATGGTTATTAATGAAAGTTCAGTTGAATCCTTCTGATGCCGCCCTTTTATAACATTATTATTGAATATTCGCTTGAGTGAATCCAGAAATACCCTGGAACTATGTTCTGCATCATTATTAAAATCTCTTTCATTCATAGAATCAAGCCATTGCCCCGGAAGAATACCTGTGGACTGTGAAAGTTCTGCAATATGATACTTGATTTTATTTAGTCTTTCACCTAATGACTCTTTCTGATAAATATCAATCTTATCATTCACTGAGTCTTCAGCTATTCTGGCACACTTCCACAATTCTGTAACCAGCGCATCCACAAGTAATGAATTGCTGTTATTCTGGCTTATGTAGGCATTATGCCTGAAAAAGTGTTTTGAATATTGATTATCTTTAAACTGTTTCACAGCTAAAGCCTCAAATGCCCATCTGGCAGTCATCAGGTCGCCGATAAACGGGACAAATTCCTGAGTTCCCCAGCTCACTTTATGCAACCTGTCATACTTTACAAGAACCCCGCTGAACAGAAGCTGAGGAATTATGATAAAAGGAATAATAATATAGACTGTTATAACAGAGTGAAATGCTGATGAAATATTTAAACCAAGAGTATTGGCAAAACACGATATGGTGAAAAGCACAAGCCAGTAATTAAATGTCATGTCCCTGATTTCAAGAACGGTATTTCCAATTATAACAAACAGGAAGGTCTGGATTGCTGAAATCAGAAACATCATCATTATCTTAGAGTTAATATAGCTGAACCAGCTCAGGTTGAGAAATGATTCACGCTTTAACAGCTTCCGGTCCTTTACAACCTCTTCAGAACTTACCATTAGTCCAAAAAACATTGAGGTGATAACGCACATAAAAATATAAGCAGGTATATTATCGTTATCACTGAACTTATAGGCCTGACCATCGCTGTATTTCAGGAACCAGGAAAGCAGAAGTGCAAGTAGCGGTGATCCCAGAAGTGTTATTACAAGATACTGTCTGTCTGAAATTTTGGCAAGAAAATCTCTGATAAAGAAGATGCCTGACTGATTCAGGAGACCGGGGATAGAGTATTTGTTTGCCGGTATTTCCTGCTTTTCTGACACAGTCGGGCCCTGATCCTTATTTCTGATTACACTGAAGCTATGTGCCCATTCTTTTGGTGTTACTTTTCTGATGGCAGTCGGCCTGCCGTGCTCATCCACAATCCTGGCTTCAACAATCTGAAGAATCTGATCAGCATTTACATTGCCACAAACAGCGCACTGATCTTCAAGGGGATTAGCGTGATTACTCAGTGTTTTAAAATAGACTATTGCTTCAGTGGGATTACCATAAAAAATCTGATAACCGCCCTTGTCGATTATCATTATTTTGTCAAACATCTTGTAGATATCCGATCCGGGCTGATGAATATTTATGATTACCAGCCTCCCCTTGTAAGTCTGCTCCTTCAGCAGGTTCATAACAGTTTCTGAGTCGACCGACGACAGACCTGAGGTTGGTTCATCAACAAAAAGAATTGTTGGCTCACGCAATAATTCAAGGGCTATATTGACTCTTTTTCTCTGGCCCCCGCTTATCACCTTATTCAGTGGGTTACCAACTTTCAGATTACGTGCTTCACCGAGGTCAAGATCTGTTATTGTCCGGTCAACCACATCCCTGAGCTGCTCATCCTCCAGGTTACTGAGACATAACTTTGCATTGTAATAAAGATTCTGATATACAGTAAGTTCCTCAATAAGAAGGTCATCCTGAGGAACAAATCCTATTACACCTCTCAGATACCTGCGTTCAATTTCATCATAGAGATCATACCCGTTTATCCTAACTTCGCCTTTATCTGGTTTCAATGTACCATTCAGGATGCTCAGAGTTGTTGATTTCCCTACACCGCTTCCTCCCAGGATACCTACAAGCTTACCGGATTCCTCGTGAAAGTTGAGATTATGAATTCCATTTTCGCTATTCCGAAACTCGAAAGTAATATCCGTGGCATCAAGGTAGATCCTGGTTCCGAACCTTTCCTGTGAAATCAGTCCGGCAACTTCCGAATAATAAACCGAGCTTATTCCCGCACCTCTGACAGACGAGCCTGAATCAAAAATATAAGTCTGTCCTGATATGATATTCTGTCCGTTCAGATAAAGATCATCGCTCCCTGAATACCTCATAATGAAAGTATTGGTACTTGGAATATGAAGAAAGAGCAGGTTCCCTTTAAGATTCGGGATACAGTGATGCTTGATCTTATCATTTTCAGGTTCAGTTATATTATTGATAACCAGAATCCTGCTTACATCATGGTATTTGAATAATGAATTCAATATGAAGCTTTTAATATTCAGGTATTCATTTTCCGGGATATTAAAAGCTGTAGCAACAGTGAAAAGAAAATCGAGTGCATTCTCGGTAATCTCAGATCCCATTGAAATAAAATCGGTTAGCTGAACAAGCAGATAAATTTTCTGACTTTGCCGGAGTTCCTCATTTATCTGTTCACATATTGATAAAATTCTCATTGCATTTAGTGAAGTCCTTTTACGGTCCTTCAGACTACCCTTCACAATCCTTTCAGAATTGAACTGCGACAGATTTTCTTCAAACATCTTCATATACCTTGTTACCAGTTCGTTATTAAGATGCCTGGAAAGAAACAATCTGACAATCTTCTTTTCTCTTGCCGTAATTACATTATCATCATGAATATCAGCAATCAATGCAAATAATTGCATTAATGCTTTAAGGATTTGTTCACTCATAAGCCGACACCTGTAAGATTCGGAAAATTATGTTAACCGGTACACTTAATACAAATCTATTGGTGTATCTTTGTTTTAGGCTAATCAAGATAATAAAATAATTACAAACGGAAAAATTATTCCCTGATTTCAAATGCCTGATTCAGTTAAACTTCTGGATTATAAAGGTGAGGTGGATCACAGGAGAATTGATCAGCTTCTCAAAAGCCTGAAAAAATCAGATTCTTACATCTCACTTAATAAAACAACTGCCAAAAGAGTATATGCTATATTAGTTGAATGCCTGGAGAACATCTCTAAACATTCTGAAAAAAAGATAACCCCTGACGGGAAATATTTACCATATATCCATGTCACAAAAAGTATGACAAAAGTACTGATCAGAACCGGAAATCCCGTTAGTGAGGCCGTAGCCCAGCAGCTTTGTAACAGGCTGGACCAAATAAATCAGGTTAATGACACTGAGCTGAACAGGCTTTATGATGATATGATTAACAAAGAAACTGAAAGGAATGGAAATGGTGCAGGACTGGGATTCATGCTGATGAAATTCAAGTCTGGTAATCCTATAGAATATTCTCTTCATAAAACTGATGGAGAATTTATATTTATTGAATTCAGAATAATTATAAATAAGTATATCATGAGGAAGTTGATAATCGAACCAACCGTAAGTTCGCCAAAAGTAATTCTCGATCCAGAAAAAAACTGGTTTGAGATATCCGGGGAATCAAGACCGGCTGACGTGGCAACATTCTACGAAGAGATAATTAACTGGATGGATGATTACTCCCACTACATCGGAAAATCGATCGACATCAAGGAACCTTTGACATTCAATCTTGATTTTGAGTACTTTAACTCTTCGTCAGCAAAATACATTCTTGACTTCTGCAAACAGATAGGGGATGTAAGAGCGAATGGTAAACAAGTTCAGGTCAGGTGGCTCTATGATGAAGATGACATGGACATGCTTGAAGTTGGAAGAGAGATGTCGAGGATGGCTAAATTCCCCTTTGACTATATACCAAAGGAGATCAGATAAAGCTGATGGCAGGAGAAATAAGAAAAGAAAATGTCCTTCTTTGGAAAGACATTATATATGAAGCTGACAAAGAGTTAATCAGCCGGATTGAATCAAACTGGAAGAAGTATAAGAAGATCTTTATTGATAAGGTTGCCGAATATCTGTATGAGGACATGAGGCGCTCAAGAATACTGATCACTGCGCCGTTTACTGTAAACAAAGACTTTTCACAACTCTCTTTTGATGAACAGAGGAAATGGTATGGATATGCTTCAGAAATTCCTGTAAAGTTTAAAGCACTGAAACTATATATCAGACCCTGTTCCGAATTCTGCCGCACCTGCATAATAACTGATGAAGAGATTGAGAAGCTTGCATCAATTGATCATGAATTGTATTTCAGGGAGTCAGTTGCGACGCCATCAGTAAAGAGAAGCCTGCAGGAAATACCAGATACCAGCGTTCGTACAAAAGTTTCCTATAATGAGATGCCAGGTGCCAGAAAATGGTATTTCATGGAACTTAACTACCTGATACCTCCCCAGTTAAAAAAGATAGGATTTGAGATCATAAGACCTGAAGAAATCTCAGCAATAGATTCAGTTACAATTAAAAGACTGGCAAAAGCTGTACATTCAAGGTATATGAAGGAGATTAGGAATAATTCATCGGTTGATGATACAGGAAACAATTCATCATTCCATACTTATCCGGGCGATGAGACCTTCAGGTATGATGCCGATTATGAAAATCTGCCTGAAGATATTAAGGTTTCCAATAAGGACAATGCGTATCATATACCAACCAAGCTGCTTTCAATTGGATATAAAATGAGACCTGTAAAGAAGGGTTATAAGACACTTACCCTTCATCTCAATGAAGAAGAAGTTGAGACAATGGCACGGGTGGAACATATCAGGTGGAGCTGGGACAAAAGACTCAATGGATGGATTTATGGCAATGTGAAAGACAACACCAGCAAGGTTCATCCGGGACTGATCCCTTACGAGGAACTTGCAGAATCTGAAAAAGATAAAGACAGGGAGCTTGTCAGACTGATCCCCGCCTTGCTTCATGACATTGATTATGAAGCTTATCCGATAAACCAGGACCAGATAAAAAATCTCTCCTATTCTATCAAACCACACAGCAGTATTCAAAAGCTCCTGGATGAAACACGAAAGCTGAATAATGAGATAAAAGAGATGGCAGTTTCATTGCCGGAAATAAATGAAAAAATAGCACTCATTAACAGCAAGATTGAGGAGACAATAGGTGAAGTACAGGGCAGCTATAATTATGCAAGATATATCCAGAAGACCTTCCTTCCGGATAATCTTTTTGTCAGGGAGTGTTTTCCTGACAGTTTTGTTCTTTATAAACCAAAAGATATTGTGGGAGGTGATTTTTATTTCTTCAGTCATATTGATAACAAAATTGTATTTGCAGCTGCTGACTGCACAGGACACGGTATTCCCGGGGCTCTTTTAAGCACTATAGGTTATGGCATCACTGACCAGGCTGTCAATGAATTAAAAATCACCAGACCTTCTGCGATACTTCAGCATCTCTATTCAAGAGTGCACAGGTTCCTGAGATGGGATAAAGATGAGACAGGGCTATCAGATGACATGGATATTGTGATGTGCGAGCTGGATCTGAGATCAAATTCACTTACATATTCATCGGTACGAATACCATTCTACCATGTGAGCAATGGCAAAATAATAGAGTATTTCCCAAAAAACTATGCAACTCATGATACTGAAAAAGGCACACCCGAATTCCTTTCAGGAACAGTTAAACTTAAACATGGAGATACTGTTTACCTTTGCTCTGACGGATATACTGACCAGTTTGGTGGTCCCCTTCATAAAAAATATCAGAGAGTAAGATTCAAATCATTTCTGCTAAGTATACAGGAATTAACAATGACAGAGCAGAGTGACAGGTTATATGAAGAGATTGAGAAGTGGAGAGAGGTAAATGAAGAAGATCAGACTGATGATATACTGGTGATAGGAATAAGGGTTTAAGTAATATCAGCTAAGGAAGATCCCTGATATAAAGCTTCCTCTCCTCATCTATCTCCAGTTTCCGGGCAATAGTAAACTCCTTCCCGCATTGAACACATACATAATTTGTAAGGAATGCTCCTGTATAATATTCCCTTTCGATGTGAGGATGGTCACAGGGTTTATCACCCCATTCTTCCTTGACCTTTTGTGCGATATAATATTCCATTCTTATTACTGAATAACAGGAACATAATTACTAAAGTTACAAAAAAAATGGCATTAACAAAAGAAACTT
>CAYLYN010000147.1:0-11390 GCA_964387565.1 uncultured Rikenellaceae bacterium
ATTTATACTGAAGCGAATAACATCAGCCTCGAGTACCTTGGGCCTTTTTGGTCTTTCTGAAACTACTCTTGCCTCCGATTTCCCTGAAATCAAGACTCCGTCCCTTGAACCGTCACGGTATACGGTTGCGCCCTTGCAGCCTGATTTCCATGCTGTAAGATAGAGTTCACTTACAAGCTCTTCCTTCACATCGGTGGGAAGATTAATAGTCACACTAATTGAATGGTCTACCCACTTCTGGATTGCACCCTGCATTCTTACTTTTGCAACCCAGTCAACATCATTGGCAGTTGCTTTGTAATAAGGCGACTTTGCTATGATGTCATTTATCTCACTGTCTTCCATCTGGGAGACTTCGTCCGGATCATATCCACTAAGCCTAAGCCAGTCGACGAATTTGTGATGAAATACAGGAAACTCTTCCCATGAATCACCCACCTCATCCTTGAAAGTAACCCTGACATCCTTATCATTTGGATTTACCTTTCTCCTTCTTTTATAGAAAGTGGAAAAGATAGGTTCAATTCCTGATGTTGTCTGGGTCATAAGGCTGGTAGTTCCTGTCGGAGCTATTGTAAGCAGAGCGATATTTCTTCTTCCGAATTTTACCATATTATTATACAGGACAGGGTCAGCCTCCTTCAACCGGAGAATGAAGGGATTTGTTGCTTCACGGTCAGCATCGTAAATTGTGAAAGGCCCTCTCTCCTTTGCAAGATAGGTAGATGATTTATATGCTTCGAGTGCCAGAGTCTTGTGAATTTCGACTGAGAATGAGGTTGCCTCATCGCTTCCATATCTCAATCCAAGTGCAGCAAGCATGTCTCCTTCTGCAGTTATTCCAATTCCAGTCCTTCTTCCCTGTATACACTTCTCCTTAATATTGTCCCAGAGATTACGTTCAACTCGTTTGAGCTCATCATTTTCAGGATCTGCATCTATTTTTGAGAGAATAGCATCAATCTTCTCCATTTCAAGATCAATAATATCATCCATGATCCTCTGAGCAAGACCTACATGCTCCTTATAGAGTTCGAAATCGAATTCAGCACCCGAAGTAAAAGGATCCTTTACATAGCTGTACAGGTTTAATGCCAGCAGGCGACAACTATCATATGGACATAATGGTATCTCTCCGCAAGGGTTAGTTGATACAGTGGCAAATCCCTTATCCGCATAACAATCCGGAACACTTTCCTTTATTATTGTATCCCAGAAAAGCACCCCGGGTTCTGCAGATTTCCATGCGTTGTGAATTATCTTGTTCCACAGATTTACTGCATCGATGTCTTTTGAATATTTCGGATCGGGTGATCCGATTGGATATTGCTGCCTGAAGGTAGATTTTGCCTCAACAGCCTTCATGAAATCATCGGTAAGTTTAACAGAGACATTTGCACCTGTAACTTTTCCGCTTTCAAGTTTTGCGTCAATAAATTTTCCTGAATCCGGGTGTTTGATGGATATTGAAAGCATCAGTGCTCCTCTTCGTCCATCCTGTGCCACTTCCCTTGTAGAATTAGAATATCTCTCCATGAAAGGGACTACCCCGGTTGAAGTAAGTGCACTGTTCAAAACAGGAGTTCCCTGCGGTCTTATATGTGAGAGATCGTGTCCCACACCACCACGGCGTTTCATTAACTGTACCTGTTCCTGGTCAATTTTCATTATTCCGCCATATGAGTCGGAAGAACCTTCATTCCCTATCACAAAGCAGTTTGAGAGTGAAGCTATCTGGTAATCGTTTCCAATACCTGTCATTGGCCCTCCCTGGGGGACAATGTATTTGAAATCTTTAAGAACGCTGTAAATAAGTTCTTCCGACAGGGGATTTTTGTATCTTTTTTCTATCCTGTGAATTTCCCTGGCAAGCCTCCTGTGCATATCATCAGGCGTCTTTTCATAAAGGTTGCCAAAAGAATCCTTCAGTGCATATTTGTTTGCCCATACCCGGGCAGCAAGTTCATCACCTTTGAAATACTCAATGCTTGCCTCAACAGCTTCATCATGAGAAAAAGTGATTTTTTTTCTTTCCTCATGATTTTGCTCTGTTGCTAATCCTGGTTTTTCTTTCTTTGTTTTGTCAGCTGCAATGGCTGGTTCCTGGACAAATAAATCTTCCATATAATTGTTATTCGCTGATTTTTATCTGATTACAAGGCCGCCTGTTTTTGAAACAGGTAATTGCTAAATTAAGCAAGTGAGATTCCTGATGCAAGAGTAAATTTTTAAGTTTATTAACATTACATACAGTAGTTATTAACTATCGTATAACTATCTGTATGTCTGACATATACAGAATCTTTTTATTGTTAATTACTTAACACAAACTGCATTAGCAACAGAGGCAGGAATTTGTTAATAAGTAAGGGTGGAAAGTTCAGAAATGAAATAAAAAAAAAGGAGAAAAACTTTATAAAAAAGAGGCTGCCCGTTAAGGACAGCCTCTGAAGATAAGTATTAATCCTGAATGCCTAGAAGATCAGGCGAATTCCAAAAAGTGCTCCCCATGTACTACTTGTACTGATGCTTTGGCTTAAGGTTGTTTTCTTGGCAAAATCATCAAGGGATGAAGCATTAAGACGGAATGTCGGTGCAGCAGTTGCAGAACCTCTTGATACAACAGTAAGAGGTCTTACATTGTCATAACTTGCAAGCGGATTGTATGTATAGGTTCCCCATGAATCATTGATAAGGTTTCCTACGTTAAGTATATCCAGGCTGAACTGCAGCGTGTATTTATGCTCTGATCCGAAGTTTGAGAAGATATCCTGAAGGAATTTTACATCAAATCTGTGAAGCCATGGCTGTACTTCTCCAAAACGACCTGCATATGTACCCTTCTTTGATTTCAGGTAATCATTACTGTTTACATAATTAAAGAACGCTGTCTGCTGTTCAGCAGCTGTCATGACAGTTACCCCTCCTGTTACCAGAGGAACAAAAGTGAGTTCATCAGCTGAATTAGGAACATAAATAAGATCAGATGAGTTTCCGTCTCCATTCAGATCATTTGAATAGGTATATGACCAGCGACCTGTCTGATAACCCTGGTATACAAGTGAAATTGTGGTTGCAAAATTATTCGCATACTCAATCCTGTATGATACATTACCAATAAGTTTATGGGGTGTTGCAAAATTTGACCAGCTTAACCCCGGGGTATTAAGACTTCCAACTGCGGTGTTTGAGGTCCATGCAGAAGAGGCTGATGAACCGGGGTTGGATGTAACATCTTTTGCTTCAGTATATGTATATGCAAACATACCGGAAAGGCCATTGCTGAAATTCTTTGTCAGCTGACCTGTAATTGAGTACTGATAACCTTCATTGGTATTTGTCAGCTCCATGGCATTACTGATAGCTGAATTAACTTTTGCCACAGTTGAAGATGCCCAGTATGGACGATTGTCCGGTCCTGCAAGTGTACCTGTAACCGGAGCTAAATTAATATTCTGCTGAATAACGGCGTTGACATCCTTAGAGTAAATTGCTTCAGCAGTGAAAACCATGCTCCATGGCAGTTCGACGTCAACTGCAATATTTGAACGCCATATCTGAGGAAGTTTAAAATCCTTTCCAACCTGAGCAAGTGATGCGTTATTTGGAAGAGTACTTGGTGTCTGAGGAAATCTTACCGGGTCACTGGCAATAACTGCCTTGTAATCAGGATTGAATGTCATACCTACCAGGTTTGCTGCACTGGAACCTGTTCCCCAACCGATTTCCGGAACCTGTATCATCCCTGAGTTAGTAGGCTGGTTAGTAAACCAGACAAAAGGAAGAAGACCTGTAAAGAGTCCTGTACCTCCACGCACCTGTAATGAGCGATCTCCTTTGACATCATAATTAAAGCCAAAACGAGGAGAAACGGTAACTGAAGGTTCAGGCCATGAGCCAACATCCATCTTTTTACCATCTGCAAAAGTAAGTGCGGAGATTGAAGGATTATTTTCCATTGAATCAAAATAGAATGGTAATTCTATACGCAATCCATAGGTCAGTTTAAGTTTTGGTATAACGGCCCATTCATCCTGGGCATACAAAGCTCCAAGACCAAATGTTGCTTCTGCGCCGGGGGCATCTTCACCATTATATCCATAAGTCACTCCAAATCCTGATGGCTGTGCATTACTAAGGAAATCAGCAACAGATGCATACCTGTAATATGATGTTCCCTCCCTGATGTACGAGTTCCTGAACCACAGACGGTCAAATGCAACTCCAGCAGTTACTGTATGCTGGTTCAGATTAATTGTAAGGTTATCGGTAAAGCTCAGTGTCTTGTTCTGAACATCGTTGTTATAGCTGAAGAGCTCATAGCCAAATGACATGTACTGGTCGCCGCCTTCCCATATATCAACAAACGGGAAAAGATCGGAATTGCTGGTACGTGTATCCTGGATAAATGTATAGCTTGCCAGGAATTTATTTGATATTCTTGAAGCAAGGTTACTGTTGAGTTCTCCCGTTAGTGAACGTACTGTATTCTTAAATCCGTAAAATGCATTTGAGAAAGCCATCGATTGCTGACTTATACGGCCTGAGTTACGTGGATTATTTGGCGGACCACTGTTGGCATTTGTCTGCTGGTCAGAGGTACCAACCACATCATTATAACGGAGGGTAAATTTGTGCTCTTTGGAGATGTTCCAGTCAAGCCTGGCAAGGATCTTTGTATTCTTGTTTTTGAAAGGATCGAAATCCTTATACTTACCGGGATCGTAATTATAATTTGAGATCAGGTAATTCTTAACAGCTACCAGATCTGACTCGAGTGTGCGTGAGATCATCTGATCAGGCACTGCTACGCCGTCGGTGCTTGGTCTCCATGTCACACCGGGAACAGATTCCTTTTCATATTCACCACTAACAAAGAAGAAAAGTTTGTTCTTAATGATCGGACCGCCAAAACGTAAACCATAGTTTTGTGAATTTCTGTCATTCGCTCCTGCTACATCATTACCATCAACAGTATTTCCTGTAAATGATTTTGGACGCATATAAGTATAAACTGATCCCTTGAATGTATTATCACCGCTTTTTGTAACTGCGTTAATACTTGCACCGGTAAATTGCGAACGGGTTACATCATAGGGGGCCACACTTACAGAAATCTCCTCGATAGCATCAAGTGATATAGGCTGTGCATTTCCACCTGGAAGAGGATTGCTGCTCAGACCAAAATTGTTATTGAATGCAGCACCGTCAACAGTGATAGTATTAAAACGTCCGTCACGGCCTCCGAAAGAGTTGCCCTGCGACTGAGGTGTGTACTTGGCAAAATCAGTTATACTCCTGTTAATTGTCGGCAGGCTTGCAATATCCCTTCCGCTAACGTTGGTCTGGGTTCCTGAACGTTCAGAGCTGAGAATTGAGTTTCTCAGACCTGCTGTTACCACTACTTCGGCCAGAGCTGTTGTTGATTCAGCAACCTGTCCGTCCTGGACATAAGTCTCTCCGAGCTTAAGATTAATCTCAGTGTAAGATTGAGTTGCATAACCAATAAAAGAAATATTCACGGTATAGGGTCCGCCTACACGCATGTTCTGGATACGATAGTTGCCTGCATTGTCTGCAATAGTGGCATACTGGGTCCCTGAAGGATTATGAATGGCAACAACACTGGCACCAGGGAGAGGTTCTCCCTTGCTGTCAGTTACTTTGCCGCTCAATGATGATGTTGTTGCTCCCTGTCCATAGACCATTAATGCCATGAACAAAAAAGCCAACACCGAAAAGATGCGTTTGTACTGATTCATCATAAAAATAGGTTTAAGGATTAATAATTTTTTTGCAAGTCTATTGTAAATATTTGAATGTGTGTTCAAAATGAAATTAAGTTTTTGTTAAATAAGGGGCTTCAATTTACATCTCCTGAGATGATACCTTATTAAAAACAGGAAGGGATTTTTTAACAACTTTTCAGCTGTTTATGTTAATATCTTTTGGGGGAAATTTCACTCAGGATCTTGCCGGTTGCTCCTTTATTTTTAGTAACATAAAAAGAAGCGGCATTTGCTGATTTTAAGTAAAATGGCTCATCCAGCAACCATTTTTCAAGTATATCTCTGAAGGTACTGAATGAATCGAAACTCGCAGCACCGTTTTCCTTAATTAATTCAACTGCTTCCCTGAATTTTTTATGCCTCGGACCAAACATCACAGGCACACCCCAGCAGGCCGCTTCAAGTATATTGTGAATACCTTTCCCGAAACCACCTCCAATAGCAGCAATATAAGAATACCTGTAAGCTGAGGAGAGCATCCCGATATTGTCAATTATCAAAACCCGTGCATCTTTTTCTGATTCCCTGAAGTCTGAGAACCTTACAGTCTTTACTTTAAAGAGTTTTTCCAGTCTCTCAATGTTTTCAATGTGAATCTCATGCGGTGCAAAAACCCATTTCATTCTGCCAGGATTCTCATTTATATACTGAGCAATAATCTCTTCATCCTGCTGCCAGCTGCTCCCTGCAAGAAACATTCTCTCCTCTCCCCTGAACTGATCAATCTGCTCAATATCTCTTGCTGAAGAGGCAATCTGTACAACCCTGTCGAATCGCGTGTCCCCCGTTACCATGACATTGTCAATCCCTATTCCTTTTAACAGGTCGGACGATAACTGATCCTGAACAAAAAACATCCTGAATTTTCTGAGCATCTTTCTGAAAAATGACCCGTACCATCTGAAAAAATGCTGATCTGGCCTGAAGATGCCTGAAATAAGGTAAAGCGGGATATTATTCTGATATAGCTCTGAAATATAATTGTTCCAGAATTCGTATTTGACGAGTATCGCAAACTCAGGCCTGACCAATCTGACAAATTTCCTGGCATTCGCCGGAGTATCGGCCGGAAGATATATTATACAATCTGCTTTATTATAATTCTTTCTTATTTCATATCCTGATGGTGAGAAGAAGGTAAGTAATATCTTTATATCCGGATGTTCTTTCTTAAGTTCCTCTATCACCGGTCTTCCCTGTTCAAACTCCCCGAGTGAGGCACAATGAATCCAGATATTTCTGTCTTCAGGGTTTATCCTTTTAAGAACCCTGCTCTCCCATCCTTTTGTTCCGGTAATCCATAAACGGGCCTTTGGATTAAAAAAAGCCAGCAGATGAGCCAGCCCATTTAATATATATATACCTAGATTATACAGAATACTCATACTATATGTTTTGCGCTGTCAAAGTTAAGAAAAAGGTACAATGGCGCAACGGCTCAACGGCGCAACGGCATCATTATGTATGTAACCAGCAGGTATTATGACCTTTGCGCCTTTGCGCCTTTATGCCATTGCGCCATTAATAAATATCTCCTATTTTTACAAATTATTTGCACAAACCCCGATGGTCAGACTTATTGCCCTGATAATCTCAATCGTACTACAGATAATTGCCGCTGTAATAGCTTTCAGATTCATGAAGCTTACAAAATACAGACTATCGTGGATACTTCTTTCCCTTTCTTTTGTTTTTATGGGTGTACGAAAAATAATACAGCTCTTTGAATTTTTCAGGGGAACACCTTCATATACCTGGCAGATGATCGATGAATGGCTTGGAGTTGTAGTTTCAATATTTATTATCAGCGGTGTTATCCTGATACGCGAACTTTTTATATCAATCAAGCGGGCAGATATCGAGAGGATGAGAACCGAAAAAAGAGTTATTAATGCCATTATTAATACTGAAGAGAACGAAAGGAAAAGATTCGCAAAGGACCTTCATGATGGACTTGGCCCGATACTTTCAACAGTAAAAATGTCGCTTTCGGCTCTTACAAACAGGATAAAGGACGAGGCAGGAACAGTAATTCTTGGAAACACCAATCATCTTGTAAATGAAGCTATAAGTACCATCAAGGATATTTCAAATAATCTCAGTCCGCATGTTCTGACCAATTTTGGTCTGGCCAGTGCAATAAATACCTTCACTACCAAAATTAACCAGACTAAATCTGTAGTAATTGATTTCAAGTCAAATATGGATAAGCAAAGACTTGAAAACGAAAAGGAAGTTGTTATTTACAGGGCTGTCTGTGAATTAATTAACAACTCAATCCTTCACTCAGGAGCTTCAAGGATTGATATCGAACTCAACAAACACGAAAAATTTGTTACCTTGCAGTTCAATGATAATGGCAGGGGTTTTGACACTTCAACACTACGCAAGGACGACAGCAAAGGCATGGGGCTGTCAAATATTGAAACCCGGGTTAAAACTGTTGAAGGTGTCTTTATCCTGGAAAGTACACCGGGAAAAGGTACCAGTGCCCTTATTAAAATGATTGAATAAGATAATGTTTATACATTTTCTGATCAGATGGAAAAAATAAGGATAATAATTGCTGATGATCATCAACTGTTCAGGAACGGACTTAAGATCCTTCTGAATGCTTTTCCTGAGTTTGAAATTGCGGGTGAAGCTTCAAACGGTACTGAATTTCTCGATCTTCTTAAAACAACGCCTGCTGATGTAGCTCTTATGGATATTAATATGCCTGAAATGGACGGCATTGAGGCAACAAGAAGAGGACTTAAGCTCTGCCCTGATCTTTTTATCATAGCCCTTTCCATGTATGGGGAAGAGGAATATTATTACAAGATGGTAGATGCCGGCGCAAAAGGATTCCTTGTTAAAGATTCTGATATTTCAGAAGTTAAGGAAGCTATCCTTACAGTGAAAAAGGGCGGAAGCTATTTTTCTCAGGAGTTACTTTATCATGTGATTCAGAAAATCAAGCACAGAGAGCATGAAAGCAAATCTGCAAACCTCTCCAAAAGAGAAAAAGAGATACTCTTCAAGATTTGTGAAGGATATTCAAACCAGGAGATTGCCGAATCACTTTTTATCAGCAAGAGAACCGTTGACAAACACAGGGCAAACCTCCTGGGAAAGACCAATTCAAAAAATACTGCAAGCCTTATATTATTTGCAATAAGAAACAAACTAATTGAGATCTGATCATTAATTGTCTCGTGCTATATGTCCGAATCACATGAACTCGGCCGGAAGGGTGAAGATCATGCCTCATCTTATCTCAAAAACAAAGGATACAGGATCCTTTTTCGGAACTGGAAATGGGGTAATCATGAAATCGATATTATTGCGGAAAACAGCGAATTTGTTGTCTTTATTGAAGTAAAGACCCGCTCAGCAGATTTTATGGAAGAACCTGTAAAAGCCGTCCCTGCCGCAAAACAAAAATCAATAATCAGAGCAGCCGAGGGATATATTCAGCGTTTCAGGATAGATAAGGAGAGTCGATTTGATATTGTTTCCATAATTAAGAAAAAAGAGGATTATGAGATAGATCATATTGAAGATGCATTCTATCCTACTCTGAGATAACTGAATAAAATGGATATTGTAGCTATCCGTGATTATTGCATGGCAAAGGAAGATGTCACCGAAAGTATGCCTTTCGGTGATGACACCCTTGTTTTTAAAAAGAGAGGGAAAGTATTTGCACTTGTAAATCTTGAGGGCGAACTTAACCTTAATCTTAAATGTGAACCTTCATATGCCATCGAACTCAGAGAGAGATATCCTTCAGTGATTCCGGGTTATCACATGAACAAAAAGCACTGGAATACAGTTATTATTGACGGATCAATACCAGACATTAAAATACTTTCACTGATAGACCATTCTTACGATATTGTTAAAGTCTGATTAAATAAGATAAAAATGAAAAAACATCTCTTATTAGCACTGATCATAATCATTTCCTATCCTGTCCCTGCCCAGAAAAAACCGGTAACACCTTCCGGGTCTGACGATCCATACACCTTCAGTCCGGTGGTAGAACTGAAAGCCACACCGGTTAAAAACCAGGCGAGAACAAGTACCTGCTGGTGCTTTGCCACAACTTCTTTCATTGAGTCTGAACTACTCAGGATGGGAAAAGGTGAATATGATCTTTCTGAAATGTTCATTATAAGATACAACTATACAGACAGACTCAAAGACAACTACCTGAGACAGGGAAAGGGAAATACCGATGAAGGCGGACAGTCTCATGACTGGATGAAGATATTCACAGAAAAGGGTATCGTCCCCGATGAAATTTATACAGGACTTAATTATGGTTCACCCACACACAACCATTCCGAACTCAACAGGATGATCAAAGCAGTGGCAGAAGTGGCTGTCAGCAGAAAAAATGAAAGCGATCAGTACCTTACGGTAGTGGAATCTATTCTCAATACCTACCTTGGTGAGGTACCCGAATCTTTTACATGGAAAGGAGAAATATACACACCACAGACATTTGCAAAGAGTCTGGGAATTAATCCTGACGATTATGTTGAGATCACTTCTCTCACACACTTCCCTTTTTATACACAGGGTGTGCTCGAAGTTCCTGATAACTGGAGGATGAGCCGGTTTTATAATGTGCCTGTCGATGAGCTTATTCAGATAATGGACTATGCCCTTAATAATGGTTTTACAGTTAACTGGGACGGTGACACAAGCGAGGATGGTTTCACAAACAGGAAAGGAGTGGCATTGTTTCCCTCTTCAAACGTCACACAGGATATGCGCCAGGCAATGTTTGAAAACTTCACCACTACTGATGATCACCTTATGCACATTACCGGTATCACAAAAGATCAGAATGGTGTAAAATATTATTTAACCAAAAACTCCTGGGGGCCGGAAAGCAATAAATACGGAGGCTATCTTAACATGTCGGAACAGTATGTCAGGGCCAAGACACTCTTTATCATGGTTAACAAGAACAGCATTCCTCCTGAGATTGCAAAAAAACTTGAGATACAATAGATAATAATAAACTCTGACCTGGCAGACCCTCTGTCGCTGCGCGACATCTCCCCACTGAAGGGGGAGCTTATCTTGAGAACAGAATTAACCCCCTTTCAGGGCACAGGCGTTAACTTAAGACTTTTTTAGTTGAAGTTGAGGGATGTAAAAGTTCCCCCTCCGAAGCGCATAGCTGTCAAGTAAAGACTCTATTGTTTGAAGTGGATAGATGCAAAACTTTCCCCTCCTTTTGAAGGAGGGGTGGCCGGGACGATTGATTATCTGAATATTACAAGGTTTATTTCCCGGCCGGGGTGGTTGATTATTTGATTATTTTACATTCATTTCTATTGATAACAAAAACCACTTCACATAAAAGTTTTAAATCATCTGGATCATCTTTTGGATAAAAAGTAACTCTACTACAGTTCTAAGATTCGAAAACAGATTGGATTTTAAAGACCTTTAATATTTAGAATGGAGATAATGAAAGTTTTCAAAAAAACAAAGAATATAATTATTAAAATCAACCACCCCGTCCGCAAAGAAGCATTGCAACAATTTAATAAACATTGTGTTGCGGCCACCCCTCCTTCAAAAGGAGGGGAAACTTAC
>CAYLYN010000148.1:0-11343 GCA_964387565.1 uncultured Rikenellaceae bacterium
AGCACTTTCAGAATATCGAAGTTACTGACATGGATATTTATCTTAAAAAGCTTATTGCATCAGGGGAGTCTCAGCAGCTCGATTTCAAGTTCTGTGTTACCGACAGCAGAAAGATAGCCAGGTCACTTGCAGCTTTCTCCAATACCGACGGGGGAAAACTATTGATAGGGGTAAGGGACAACGGCAGTATAGCAGGTATAAGGTCAGATGAAGAGATTTATATGGTTGATACGGCTGTCCATCTTTTTTGCAGGCCTGAAATAAAGTATACCATCCGGCAGCATACTGCTGATGGCAAGACAATTCTTGAAGTGGATGTGGCAAAAGGGAGTGAAAGACCTTATCAGGCAAAGGATGAAAACGGAAGATGGTTATCGTACTTCAGACATAATGACCAGAATCTTCTTGCAAATAAGGTTTTATTGCAGATATGGAGAAAAGAGGAAAAGGCTTCAGGGGTATTGGTAAAATTCGGAAAAGCGGAGATTCTGTTAATGAATCACCTGAAACTGAACGGCTCTATTACTTTGTCGAAGTTCCGTAAGCTTGCAAAGATACCATCTCACCGGGCTGAGGCTATCCTGGCAAATCTGATAGTCTTTAAAATCCTTTTGATAAAAGCATCCGAAAAAGGATTCAGCTATGAACTGAATCCTGAAGAAAATATTATATCTGATCAACAAAAATAATACTCATATGAAAAACATTATCAATCATGTCATCCTGTTAATAATGCTGGCTTTCTCCATTGCATGCAGCAATGAAGTAAGTCTGCAGTACGTCATATCTGAACATCAGCTTAAGGAAGGCTGGGCTGTAGAATCATCTGCAAAGGTTAATGCAACAGGTGATAATATTTCAAAAAAGGACTTTGATATCTCGAAATGGTATAAGACCACTGTGCCATCAACGGTAATGGCTGCTCTTATCGCAAACGGGGAGTATACTGATGTTTTTATGGGGGATAATATCAGCAGGGTTGATACATCCAGGTTCAGGACTTCATGGTGGTACAGGACAACCTTTAATGTTGAGGATGCCGGAAAAACAACAGAGCTTATTTTTGAAGGCATAAACTACAGGGCTAACATCTGGCTGAATGGTTCTATGGTTGCCTCTGCCGATACTCTTTTTGGAGGATTCAGGATCTTTAAAATTAATGTATCGGAATTTACTGTTACAGGTGTTAACGTTCTGGCAGCAGAAGTTTTTCACCAGAAACCTGATGAGCCCTCTATAGGATTTGTGGACTGGGCACCGATGTCTCCCGACAGGCTGATGGGATTATGGAGACCTGTCAAGGTAAAGACATCGGGAGAGACAAGCCTGGACAACCTTTTTGTTTATTCAAAAATTGATAAAAAGGAATTCCGGTCGGCGGAATTATTTGTGAGTGCTGTTGCTGTTAACAATACCGCAGGAAAAGTAAAATGTGTCGTTAAGGGGAAAATTGAGAATATTACTTTTCAGAAGAAAATAACTCTTGAACCCGGTGAGAGAAGGAAAATTGAATTCACTACAAAAGATTTTCCTCAGCTTAAGATTGAAAATCCCCGCATCTGGTGGACACATGATATGGGCAGCCCTGAATTATATGACCTTAACCTTAATATAGAAAACGAAGGAAATGTTTCATACTCAGGTAAAACACGTTTTGGCATACGTGAGGTTGAAGATTATATTAATGCGGGAGGACATCGGGGTTACAAGTTGAATGGGATTGAGGTCCTTATCAAGGGAGGAGGATGGGTTGATGGGATGTTCCTGAACGACTCGGAGGAAAAAGTCAGAGCCCAGATGGAATATGCACGCCATGCCAATATGAATACTATCAGGCTTGAAGGATTCTGGGGCAATAGTGAAAGATTCTATGAGCTTGCCGATGAACTGGGCCTTCTGATTATGGCTGGATGGAGCTGCCAGTGGGAGTGGGCAGGATATCTTGCCAAGCCTGAAGAAGAGAATTATATGTCGATCCGCACACCGGAAGATATTGATCTGATAATGAAATATACGAACGATCATATTAACTGGCTTCGTAACCACCCAAGCATATTTGTCTGGGTAATGGGAAGTGATAAGCTTCCACGACCGGAGCTTGAAGAGAAGTATCATATTCTGTTCGGGGAGCTAGATCCTTCGAGGCCTTTACTTATGTCATGTAAAAGCCAGAACAGCACAATTTCCGGAAAGACAGCTGTTAAGATGAACGGCCCGTATGACTATGTATCACCAAATTACTGGTATTTAGATAAGGAGAATGGAGGAGCCTTTGGATTCAATACGGAAACAGGCCCGGGACCACAGATCCCGTCTCTTGAAGTTGTTAAAACAATGATTCCTGAGGATAAGCTCTGGCCGGTAAATAAAATGTGGGATTTCCACTGTGGAAGAGGTGCCTTTAAAACACTTGACCGATACATTAAAGCTTTTGACAACAGATATGGAAAACAGACCAACGTGGAGGATTTTACATTCAAAAGCCAGGCCTCAAACCTCGAGGCTATGAGAGCCATGTTCGAAGCTTTCGCTATTAACCGCAGCAATACAACCGGCATAATTCAATGGATGTATAATTCAGCCTGGCCAAAGCTTATCTGGCAGTTCTGGGATTACAACCTCCTGCCAAACGCATCTTTTTATGGAGCCAGGATCGGAGCCAGAAATGTCAATATATCATATAACTATGGTGACAATAGCATATATGCCGTAAATCTTACTCCTGCTCAAAAAGAAAATCTGAGAGCAGAAATAAGAATATATGACTCAAACGGAAAGATAATTGGTGAACAGAATGAGAGCACCTCTTTAAGCGGGAATTCTTCGGTAAAAATCTACACTTTACCACCAGATCTGGATTACACCGGAGTCTATTTTGTGAAGTTGAAGCTTTCAGACAACCAGGATAATTTAATTGCAGATAATTTCTACTGGTTATCAACAAAACCGGATGTACCTGATTTTGAGAAAACCACATGGTTTTATACACCCATGGCAGAATACGCAGATCTCAGAGGACTTGATAAGCTGCCTAAGGTCAGGCTTATCACAGAAAACACAATCACTAAAGTAAATGATGAATATGAGGTGACTGTAAAGCTCGATAATCCCGGAAATAACATTGTATTCCTGGTAGAGCTTGGCATTGTGGGAGAGGATTCGGGGAAATCAGTAGTTCCTGTTATCTGGGATGACAATTATGTTTCGCTTGTTCCCGGTGAAAGCAGAGTTGTCAAAGCAAAATTCTCAGAATCAGCCCTTAAAGGTGAGAATCCGGTTTTCAGATATAAAGGATGGAATGTGGAATAATTCTCAAGGTAAATATTTTTTATTAGTATCTTAACAATAAGGTACGCTTTTTGAATTCCTTAATATAATAGTGAGTATTATTACTTAAGATTTATAAAATTGAGAAATATAAAACCTACATGTTTTCAATAAAATGACAAACATTAAATAGTCATCAACATCAGGAGCTTAATGTGACCTTCGGAATCAAAAAAATATTTACATATGAAATCATTTATTCATTTTCTTCTGTTTCTGTTCATCTTCACTCCACACTTATTCAGTCAGACTGATTTTAAAGTTATTAAAGTGAATGGTTCAATATTGCTCAGAGAAAGAGGAATATCACTGGAAACAGGTACCACTTTTTCGGAAAAAGAAGATCTCCTTTTCCGATCAGATGACGCCACAGCCGCTGTAATAAATGCTCAGCGGGGCAGACTGGTGATTACAAGCAAGAATCATAATCTTGCATCGGCCAGCTCAAATTTCCTTCCTTCGATGTACAATATCAGTTCAAGGGGAGGATCTTTATCAGGGAACTCTGATCTGAGTTCTCATTTCTCAGGGAAGTATGTGATCCTTAACAGGTCTGGTGTAAAAATTGACAAGGAGGCATACCCTATGGATAACGATCATTTCTTTTTCCTTCGATATGTATTTAAGGGAGAAGAAATAAACAAAAAACTATTCTTCTCGGATGATACTTTATTCATTGATAAAGCAACTCTTTTTACAGTCGATGGCAGTGCCATACCAAATCCGGATGATACTACAATAAAACTATTTTATCGTAAGGGAGGTGAATCCGTTTTTATAAGTGAGTTTGATCTTATATTTCCGGATATGGATCAGCTGGCTAAAGAGACTGAGGTCATACTTGATGAAACCAGTGGTAAACCGGCTGAGGACATTATAAGAGAAACAGGTTCATACATTACAGAGTTTTATGGGAAAGTGCAGGCCGATAATCTTGCCCAATGGCTGAAGGCCAGGTTTGGCATAAATAAATAATTCTGTAGAATAGAATAAAAAATAGGTACACAAACTCCTAAGCTACCGACCCTTATATGAAATACCTGTCTGCTTTTGTTCTTTTTCTTTCCATTTTAAATACGTCCCATTCACAGGAGGTACTTTATCCTGTCGTAAACTATACAACAAAGGATTACGGGAGAGATTTTCACCCATCAAATATGGCTATAGTCCAGGATCATCGGGGTCTGATATATGCCGCGAATGGTTTCAAGTTACTTGAATTCGATGGATCAGGATGGAAATCATATCCTATTAACAGGGAAACCTGGATACTATCATTAGCAGTGGGCAATGATGGTTTTATCTACATCGGTTCCCAGGGTGAATTTGGTTATTTTTCACCTGACAGCAGGGGTGAGCTAAAATATCATTCTTTGTCGGATTCGCTTAAGGATGAAGATACAGGCTTTACAAATATCTGGGCAGTACATTCCTTGCCGGATGGTGTTGTGTTCCAGTCTGAGGAGAAAATGTTTGTGTTCAGGGGAGGCATGATTAAAACAATCAATCCTGAAACTTCATTTCATACCTCGTTTAAGGTAAAAAACAGACTGTTTGTCAGGGAGAGGGGTAAGGGTATTGAAGAGCTCAGGAATGATAGCCTGATAAAAGTTTCAGACAATACTTTATTTGATTCTGAGGGAGTATTTTTTATGCTTCCTTTCGGAAAATCAGGCGAGGATATTCTGATCGGAACAAGGGAAAAGGGATTGTGGATTCTTGATTCAGACTTAAAAAAGTATAGTAAGTTTTCTGTGGAAGACGAGATATTGCTCCGTGATGCTAATGTAACAGGAGGGACAATTACAGGAGATGGATCAATAGCTGTCAGCACTATGTTTAATGGCATCGTAATAATTGACACATCAGGGAAAATCCGAACCATTATCAATACCGGCAAAGGATTGAATGATAATGATGTAAGACATGTAATTACTGATCAGTCGGAAAACCTTTGGGCAGCACTTAACAATGGGATAAGCATGATTGAAGTAAGCTCTCCTGTGTCGGTTTTTAATGAGAAATCAGGAATATCAGGAAGTGTAAATGCGATAATCAGATTTGAGAATATACTGTATGCCGGCACAACAACCGGGTTATTTTTTGCCGGTACAAACAAAAAGTCTGACATGCCTTTCAGTCAGGTTAAAGGTATCACATCACCGGTCAGAAGCCTGGTAAATGCCAATGGCACACTGATAGCCGGAAGTGATGCCGGTATATATGAGATTACAGGCTATTCTGCAGTCAGGATCGATTCTTTTGAATCGTATATACTTTATTATTATCCTGAAATGAATATTATCATTTCCGGCGGACCAAAAGGATTTAAGACCTACAGAAAAGATGGCAGATACATCAGGGAAGGATATTTAAGTTTAGAAGGTGAAGATATAATAGCTATTATAAAGAGTAACAACATAAGGGAAAATATGGCCGAATTCTGGCTGGGTACCAGGTATAATGGCGTAATGAGACTATTGCTTGGCAATGACTATTCACACATGTCGGAGAGCTATAATACTGCTGATGGATTGCCTGATGGTCCGGTAATGCCCTATTATACCAATTCCGGAATTATTTTTGGTACAATTCAGGGAATGTATGAATTTATTGATGAGAATGTTGTAAAAGAGTCTCTGCCGGATTCTTTGAAAAATAACAGGGATTTTAACAAAGGTTATTTTTCAGCAGTGGATGATAGATATAGTGAGAAGGGAAAGCCGGTTTCATTCCTGGCTGAAGCAGGAGATAAAACATGGATATGTTCTGACAATAAAATCGCTTACATTGAAAGGAATGATAGCCTGAAAATAACTGACAGGCCATTCAGGGGGATAGATGCCGGAAAAATTAATTTTATTTATCCTGAAGCATCAGGTCTCTGCTGGATTGGAGCAACTGAAGGACTTATAAGGTATGATGAAATAATAAAAAAAGATTACGATAAGGGATATTCATCTCTTATCCGCAAGGTAACACTGGTTAATACGGATTCTTCTGTATTTCTGGGTGCTGCTGCACAAATAACAGATCTGGTTAAGCCTCTCGATTACAGGCACAATTCACTCCGGTTTGATTTTTCAGCATCCTTTTATGAAGATCCGGGAAAGACTCTGTTCTCATATATGCTTGAAGGAATGAATTCAACCTGGAGTCAGTGGACCAGGGAAAACTACCAGGAATTTACAAATCTGAGGGAAGGAAGATATGCTTTCAGAGTTAAATCAAAAAATATTTATGGGACTGAAAGCGAACAGGCAGTATACATGATCACAATATTACCACCATGGTACAGATCTGTCCCGGCATTTATCGCATATGTTTTAATTGGATTTTTATTGCTATGGCTCTCTGCCCGTATATATTCCTACCGGCTTAAACGGGAAAATATCAGGCTTGAAGGGATAATCACAGAGAGGACGGCAGAGATAGTCAGGCAGAAAGATGAGATAGTTTTCAAGAATAACATTCTGGAAGTGCAAAAGAAGGAGATAGAGGATAGTATTAAGTATGCCAGAAGGATCCAGTATGCTGTTATCCCCAGTGAAAAAGCCTGCCATGAAATCTATCCTGAAAGTTTTATTTTCTTCAGGCCTCTGAATATTGTCAGCGGAGACTTCTACTGGATAAGCCATATAGATAATATTGTGATTTATACTGCTGCTGATTGTACCGGACACGGAGTCCCCGGAGCATTTATGAGCATGCTTGGAGTAGCATTCCTGAATGAAATAGTAAATAAAGATAGAATCATTTCTCCTGACATTATTCTTAATAACCTGAGAGATAAAGTTATAAAAGCTTTGCAGCAACAGGGCCTTTCGGGTGAAACCAGGGACGGAATGGATATTGCCCTTGTCTGTATCAATATCGAAGAGGGCAGCCTGGAGTATGCCGGAGCCTATAATCCTCTGATAATGATAAGGAATGGAGAGTTGTTTGAAACTCCCGGGGAAAAAATGCCCATCGGTTACTATGAAAATATGAGGCCTTTTCCAAAACACAGGATAAAAATTGAGAAGGGCGATATGCTTTATATGTACTCTGACGGGTATGAAGATCAGTTTGGTGGTCCTGAAGGTAAAAAATTCAAATCCAAGAAATTAAAGAATTTATTACTTGATATTTATAACTATCCGGTTGACCAGCAAAAAGAGATGATTGAAAAGAATTTTCTTGAATGGAAAGGTGATTTATCGCAGATTGACGATGTGGTTGTTGTTGGGATTAAAATATAACAGGAACTTATTCCATAAGTACCATTGCCCCCCAGAAATATGGATCATATTTTGATCTCATCTCCTTCTGTGATGCATAAAATGCTTCTCCGATATCCCTGGTGCCAAGCAGTTTGTTATAAAACAGATCCATGAACTCCACGGTCTCCCTGTCAGGGATTTCCCAGAGACTCATGATGATATTTTTCACCCCGGCCATCTTAAGGGCTCTCTGAAGTCCATAAACTCCTTCACTGCCCTTGATATCACCAAGCCCGGTTTCACAGGCTGACAGCACAACAAGGTCATTTTTCCGCATGTCAATCTGAGTTACTTCCTGCGCTGTCAGTACGCCATCATCTGATTCCTCCTTCTCTGTTGAGACCCACACATCATTAGCTCCTGCCAGGACAAGTCCTGATCGCATCAAAGGATTTTCATTGTTTACAAAACTGGTCACACCATACGCCCTGCTTGCTCCCCTGAATGTGATAGCTCCAAATTCAATTACCTCTTTTTTCTCCTCCAGTCTTACCTTATTCGGATCGTCGAAAAAGAATCCATGGGTGGCAAGATGGAGGATATTATTTTTCCCTGCATTTTGTTTAAAAAAGGTTTCGGTTGCATTAATCCCTGACAAATACTCTACCTCAATCATGGATCTCTTAAGAATAGATGCAATTGCATCACCCTCTTCTTTTGTTCCTTCCAGATAATTCCACACTTCCGACCCGGTACTGTTTGAACTGTACTGGATACCTCCATAAATCATTGCTGAAAGATTATTTGCATCTATTAAATCTTTCCTTTTTGCAATGGATCCTGTACTGCCCATGATCATCATCCTGTAATTGTCGCAGAGGAAAACGTTCTTTCCGGAAGCTATAGCAGGGAAAGAAATCTTGTTTAGCAGCCCTGACGGTGAGATATAAATATTTTTAACTCCCTTCAGATATTCTTCAACAGGCTTCCAGATAAGGTTGTATAATCTTTCATCCTGATTGTTCAATGTCCCATATATTGAGTTGATACCATCAATGCTGTTTGCACTGCTATTTTCTATAATTGATTTGAGCTGATCTTCGGTGAAGAGTTTTATCATTTCAGGATATTGGGAATCTGACCTGACAATAAGGGCGCAATAAATTACTTCATTACCCCCGTCTTTTTCCTTCCTTTTAAAGTCAGTGAATTCAATAGCTGCCTCGTCAGGTTTAAGGTTGTTTTTTACATCCTCCCAGGTAATCTGTAATCCTTTCCTGTAATCACTGAAATCCTGTGATCGCTCAACCAGCGATTTTTCAAGTTCATTAGCTTTGCCTTCAAGAATTGCCACATCTTTGGTCCTTAATTCCACTGGTGTTGAATAGAGGACTGAAATCTCCTTCTGAAGCCCGATCCAGTTATCATATATATCCAATAACTCAGGGTTATTACTGTTAAGTATTGCAACTCTCATTGCAGTACTTGATTTGAGCATGAGCCCCTTATTAATCAGAATATTATTATAAGCACTCCGGGAAATCAAAGGATTTGTTCTTTTTCTCATCAGCGAATATGCTGTAAATGAATGCATATCAGGCAGTTTTGTCTGGAAATACATCTCCTTTTCATTTTCAGTTAAGAATGAAAAGTCCTGCAATGTCTTATGATTTATTACATCCACATATTCAAGAGTCAGTTCCTCTTCAGTCTTGAGATCATCGACCGATGCATAAATAACTATAAGTGACTTCAGCATTTCAGCATAAGCCGGGTGAAATACTCCCACTGCCTTTTTTATGTTGTTTGCCTTGCCAAGTATCATTCTGAGAAGAGCCCTGGTTATTGCATCACCCTCGGCAGCGGAGTTAAGTTCCATATTAGATGCAGATACCTCATCGATCAGATTAATACCTATTGGTATGATTACAGGCTCAGGTCCATTATTAACGGGAGTTGATGATGGGAATGCCCCGGAGAAGCTCATCTTCTTCATCATTGCAACAACTCTCAGAGACATATTGGAATCAAATGCCATATCCTGCAATAACTCAGCAGATTTTTTTTTGTCGCCGGTAAGATTATACCATATGGCAAGGTTGGAGGTAAAAGCCTGGTTAAACGGATGAGGTTTACTGCAGTTCAGCCTGAATACTGAATCAGCTCTCATCAGGATTCTTCCAGAAGAATTAAGCCGATCAATGCTCTTGTTTTCAGTGGCTGCATAATACTCCTCTGAAATGGCAACAGAAGCAAGATTATTGAGAAGGACTGAATAGCAGGGGCTCTCATCCAGAGCGTTTATTTCCATAAGCTTTTTTGCCTGTACAATCAGATCTTCAGCTGCCCTGTAGTTTCCCATCTCATGGTATAAAGCACCAAGGTTGCTGAGACATATAGCAGTGTTAATGCACATGCTATCAGCACTTTGTTTATATATTTCAATGGCTTCAACAAATAGTTTTTCAGCCTGCTTATTAATTCCCGTATTGTAATAGAGTACGGCAAGATTATTAAGCGCAGCAGCATAGGCCTGACTCTCAGGTCCTGATTCATTTTTACATGCCTCAGTAACTTCCAGCAATAATACTTCTGCCTGTGGTGAATTCCCAATGTTATTGTTCAGTGCTGCCTGATCCGTTTTATTTATTATTATCTCATTCCGGGTCGCATTACCGAATTTATTGAAAATTGTTTCGGCTTTGCTTAGATCCTTTTTCTCCTGGTTAAGATAGGCCATATCATTAAGTGCACTTCCTAAATCGTGGTAAACACCTGCTGAGCTGCTTAAAAAGGTTGCATATTCACGGCTGTCTGTCTTATACGTACCTGAGGCTTTTTTCTCAGCTTTTCTGATCAGAGCCAGAGCCTCTTCGTAACTGCCTGCCTTCCTGCAGATCAGTGCAGAGGTTAAAAGGCAGGTGAAATATTCCGGATCATTTGTTTCCTTTAAAGATTCTCTCAGATCAGCTTCCTTCAGGATAAAATATTTTGCCTTGTTATATGCTCCCAGATAATAATGTATTTCTGCCAGTTTACGCAGCATCGAGCAATACTTTATATCCTTCTCACCAAGGATCCCTCTCATTATTGCTGCTGCCTCATTGGCAAAGTAGAGCGCAGAATCATATTTTTCATCGAGCAGATATTTGTTACGAAGGTTATCTGCATTCATCCATGGCTGAGAGTGGCTGGTCAACCATGCAACAGTTAAAAGTAGAAATGTAAGGAGACTTTTTTTCACCGTAAATTGAAAAATGATAAACATTTAAAAATAATAAAAAGGTTTATTACTTTTAAATGGTTCTTCTTATATAAATTTAATACCTCCTGTTGTATGAAAGTATCTCTTTTCTCCATGCTGTTTCTGGCAGTAACTTCCATTATTTCTGCGCAAGACACAATTTTTGTAAAGAACGGTCAGCCAATTCCTGCAGTTATTCTTGATAGAAATAATACTGAAATAAGCTATAAGAAGTATGGACAGCCGGAACCAGCGGCTATTTATTCAATATTTGTGAGTGACATAACCAGTATCCATTACCAGGATGGTATTATTGCAGACTATTCACAGGCAGGTCAACCCGTGAAACAAGATGGTAATGCTCCGGCAATTGAACTGGCAGGGACCATGAAAGCCATAAGATGGAGCTTTGGTGTAAGTGCCGATTATTTTAACAGGAACGTGAATGATGACCTGCTGGTTTTCTGGCAGAATAAAACCGGCAACAATAAGGCTACTATTGAAGCAAATCCGGTCTCATTACCAATAATCCTGAAAATGGGTATGATGCTGGGTAATACAGGCCGAAGC
>CAYLYN010000149.1:0-11199 GCA_964387565.1 uncultured Rikenellaceae bacterium
GGTCTCCGTTTGTTGCAAGCCTTTTACCGTGCATTATTACTGCAACTCCACCCTGGTGTCCTTCAGGGTAAATATCCTGGTACGCCATTACGTTTACACCACCTCGTTCAAAATACTCGGCCTTATTCAGCACAAATGACTGCTGGGAGTAAGTCATGCCTGCAATCAGCATTGAGGTTAATAATATAAGTGTCTTTTTCATATCTGTTATGTTATGGTTAGGTACGTCATTATCCACGGACTGAAGTCCGGGCTTAGTGTATCATTCGATTATTCAATAGTCCATTCATATAATCCGCTCGAATAGGATGCCGGCAGCAAAACCTTAATTTTCACAGAGGTGGTTATGACAGGCTCAAAAACAAGCGAGTCAATGGCATCCTTTGTGATTTTATATTTATTATAAGGTTTTACAGGCTCCCATATATTTCCATTGAGATATAGAATTTCCCATTCGGCTGGTAATCTGCATCCTCCATCAGGTCCGTCATCAAACCAGTAAACCCTGGTTTTTGATATTCTTTCAGGCTTGTCAAAATCATACTCGAGGAATTCCCACCTGTTAGTAGCCGGCCACCAGTTATAATCTGCAGGTGACCTGTCGCCCGGATAAAGGGGAATGATCTGGTCAAATATTGCATTATAGGACTTTGCAGGGATACTGGCCCTTACCCTGCTCTTAAAAGCCAGGGTTGCAGCAGGTAAAGGTTTTGTGACACCCTCCGAAACCGGAAGCCAGACTACCATCTGGCCGGGCCCTCTGTTATTCCATGCATAATATGGTATCATTGTGAGAGGTTCAGCTTCCAATCTTCTGATACCACCGTTCAGATTTCGCTTTGTCTGGTACCCTGTTGCCTTAAGAACATAAATACCCTGCAATAAAGTTGAATCATATTCAGGAGTAAATATTTCTCCTTCGTCGACCATCAGATTTAGGACTCTGCCAGTATTATTATCTGCTCCTTCAGCACAATAAATAAAAGGACCTCTCTGGAGAGCAATTTTATCAGCATCAGCCCACACTCTCTGATCAGCAATTATTTTCCGGACCTTCATCGGGAACTCAAATTCAATTTTATCTCCCGGGTTCCATTTTCTTGAAATTACTGCATATCCTTCTGAAATGACAATTTCAGTTTTTTCTCCATTCACGGTAAATACTACAGGATCGCTTAACTTATCGGTAAACCTGTACAGATCACCAGGGATGGCTTCATTTGCTGACCAGCCTGGTATGCGGATTTTCATGCTGAATCTGCTGGTCTTCAATGGATTTACAGTCACGGCAACCTTTCCCCCCCACGGGAAATCGGTTTGCTGTGATACCCCGATCTTATTTTCACCAAGGTCAATGGAGGCATCACTGGTCATGAAGAGATTAATATATATACCATCTTCTGAAGTGGCATAAACATAACCCGGAATCGATGGTATTATCCTGACAAGGTTGCTCGGACAGCAGGCGCATCCGAACCATGCACTCCTGTTATGCTGTCCCTCCGACTCCAGGGGATTCGGATAGAAAAACCTGTCAGCTGACAAAGAAACTCCTGAAAGCATTGAGTTATATAATGTCTTTTCCAGAACATCAATATATTTTGACTCACCATGCAGGAGGAACAAACGGTGGTTGAAGAAAGCATCACCGATTGAAGCGCATGTTTCGCAGTATGCCGACATATTGGGAAGAACATATGGATCACCAAAACCTTCATTGCCTCCTGTCTGGCCAATCCCGCCTGTCAGATACATTTTTCTGAAGACAATATCCTGCCATATACTGGTAATGGCTTTCAGGTAAGACGAATCATTTTCAATAGCTGCTATGTCAGCCATCCCCGAATACATATATGTGGCTCTTACAGCATGCCCGTAAGCTTCAGTCTGATCAGTCACTTTTTTGTGGGCCTGATTATACTGTTCACCATTTTCCCTTATATCGAGGAAGAAGCGGGCAAGATCGAGGTATTTTCTTTCACCTGTCACCCTGTAAAGTTTAACAAGACCCATTTCGATAACCTGGTGGCCAGGGTATACTTCTATCCTGTCCCATCCAAAATCCCTTATTACCAGGTCGGCAGACCTGGCAGCAATCTCCAGAAGGGACTTTTTGCCGGTCGCCTGGTAATGAGCTGCGGCGGCTTCATACAGGTGTCCGAGATTATAAAGTTCATGACTCAGTACCGAGTCTTTGAGCCATCTCTTCTCATCAGCCCACTCATGAAGTCCCTTACCCCCATGCATTTCTGCAATGGTCCTGTTGGTATACAGGTATCCATCCTCTTCCTGCGCAAGTCCTATCTTATAAATAAGTGCATCGAGATAAGCTTCAAGTTTTGGGTCAGGAAATGTCTGGAGTGAATAACTGGCTCCCTCAATAATCTTAAAAACATCCGAATCGTCGAAGGGATATATTGTCTGGAATTTACCTGTATCAATCCCTCCTGCAATCTCAAAGTTCTTTATCCTTCCGGTTGATTCGCAATGATGAAATGCTATCGGTATTGTAACATCAGCATTTTTTCTGATTCGTGGTGCCCAGAAATTATCTGTCAGCTTCACCGATGTAAAAGGCACAGGTTTAATAGGATAATCATCGCGAGATTTCTCTTTTTTTGAACAACCCGGCAGAATGAGCAGAATAATGACAAATACTACCGAAAACCTGTTAAATATATACATATGAAGAGATTTTGTTTATTCAGACAATAATACCTCCATCCCTGTAACCGGGCCTAGCCCAGCTCAGTGCATGAGGCCCTGCATAAGCAGAAAGCCTGCTCTCAAGATCTGTCCTGTCAACAGAGGCAAGCTCCTTTTTTCCATACTTTAAGGCTATCTTTATATTCTCTTCAAGAGTCTTCATTCCTGTATGTCCAATCATAGCCGAGTTAACATGTGCATCGCCCCATACATAATCAAACAGCTCGGATGTTTTAGCATCTTTCCCCACAATATCCCTGAGCACTTTTATTGCTATAACACCCACATTTTTCTCATTGGCAGCAGGGATGGCAATACTGGCATAGCTCCGGTATTTAGTAGGATTTATAGCCATCATTGCAATATCAAAATCGAGGTTCATCAGTATATCCCTTGACCGTTCTGCGCTATCCATACTTGAGAATCCGATAAACCTGGTAATGCCCTGTCTCTTGAGATCTGCTATTTCTTTATAGACCCCTTTTTCAAGGTCCGATACACTGTCTTTATCACTGATTGCATGGATAAGAAGGGCATCGAGATAATCTGTCTTCATATTTTTGAGACTGGTCTCCACCATTTTCTTTACCCCTTCAGCATTTCGGTCGTCAATTTTGGTAATTATATGAATCTTTTTTCTGTATGGTGAAAGCACTTCTCCAAATCTCTCTTCACTTCCGAGTGATTTTTTTACCTCGCCGTTCTTAAAATAATTCGCCACTGTATACTCAGGGGCTGTATCGAACAGGTTAATACCGCTGTCGATAGCTTTTTGCAGAAGAGGCTCCCACTCACCATCAGGGTTTTTCAGAAACATCGATCCGCCTCCGAATGACAAAATTGTAACTGACAACCCAGTTTTTCCAAGTACTCTTTTTGGAATACCCGCAGGTTTTTCAGAGGAAGCAAATGCTTCATTACCAATCATTGATGAAGCAGTAATAACTGCTGCTCCCTTTACTGAGGCAGAAATAAACTCACGCCTGGAAAAGCTTTTCATGTTTTTCATGATCTTAAAGAATATTTGTTATTATACATAAAATCTATTTTACAATGACCTGAACACCTTTTAGCATATCACCTTCTGTTTTTTTGGGATAGATCCCGGGAATATACTTCACATTAAGCTCCGTGGCACTTTTTTTCCTGCTTATCTCCAGTTCAGCTCCGTACAATTCATTATACTCATCAGCCAGATGGACTTCAACAAAAACAAGATATTTACCTTCAGGGACAAGGGTTGCATCACACTTCAGTTTTAATTCTACATCACCAACTGAAGGAGTGGCTGCAGTAACTGCATCAAACTCATCCTGCGTAACTTCGCCCCATTTGGCTTTCGATGACCATTCATGGCATATCTCCGGAAGATTATAACCTCCATAGGCGAGATATTCGCTCAGGAATAAGGTCCTCACATAGTTGCTGTCAGGAGTCTCGAGCCAGATTGCCATCTGGTATGAAGGAACAAAACTCTGAATATCCTGAAGATGAAACCTGAATTCAAATTTCCGATTTTTACCTTCTGAAAAGCCTGCCAGAATAATAATCAGGACGATCAGTGTTAATTTATTAACAATAACTGCAGAATTTTTCATCTCTATGTCAAATTCTTTTCTGTAAAATAACCAAGAATTTTATACTTATTGAAAAGGATCTCATACTCTTTTGCCCGTCTGGCATCGGGTATATACTCCTTCTCATAACCACTTCCCATTGCCTTTTGTGCTGCTGGTATGTCATGATGCACTCCTGCTACAACTGAGGCAGCCATTGCTGCTCCCAATGCACAGGTCTGGTCAGAACTGGCAACCCTGATCGGCATATTCAGGACATCTGCCACTATCTGCATTACTAATGGGTTCTTTTTTGCAACACCTCCGATGGCAATTACTCCGTCAATCCTGATACCCTCCTTAATGAATCTTTCATTTATCATTTTTGAGCCAAAAGCTGTGGCTTCCACAAGGGACTTGAAAATTCTCGGAGCATCGGAACCCAGAGTTAGACCGGTAATAGCTCCCTTTAGTGCCTGGTTAGCATCCGGTGTTCTTCTTCCATTCATCCAGTCGAGAGCCACTATAGCGGTCTGCTCAACTGAAAGTCCTTCAGCCTGCCTGCTAAGTTCTGAAATTATCTTTTCCGAGGTCTGTTCCTTTATCTTATCCCTTGTGCCTTCATCAAGCCATTTCATATCGGCTACAATATCTGTTACAGGCCACATAAGCAGCTTCGCGAACCAGGCATAAATATCACCGAAAGCCGATTGCCCTGCCTCAAGACCTATCATTCCGGGGACTATTGATCCATCCACCTGTCCGCAGATGCCTGCAACAAGCTTATTTCCCACTTCTGAGGGAGTGGCAATTATCATATCGCATGTTGATGTACCCATTACCTTGATGAGCTGGTAAGGCTTTATCTCACCTCCGACAGCTCCAATATGGGCATCAAATGAACCTGCACCTACCTTAATACCTTCAGGGAGACCAAGCCTTTCAGCCCACTCCCCTGTAAGATCACCAGCCACTACATCACAAGTCCAGGTCTGCCTGTATAGCCTTTCTCTGAGACCTGAAAGCAGAGGATCGAGCCTGGTAAGGAATTCCTGGTCCGGCAATCCGTTAAATTCCTCATGCCACATTGCCTTATGGCCTGCCGCACACCTGCTGCGTTTCAACTCAAGCGGATTTGTATTGCCAGTCAGTAATGCAGGGATCCAGTCACAATGTTCAACCCATGACCATGCATTTTTTCTCACATCGCTGTTGTTTCTGAGCACATGAAGTATCTTTGCCCAGAACCACTCCGAAGAATATATCCCTCCTTCATATTTTGTAAAATCCGTCCCTCCCCACGATCTGGCAAGCTGATTTATCTCTTCAGCTTCCTTTACTGCAGTATGGTCCTTCCACAAGATGAACATAGCATCAGGATTGCATTCAAATCCCTGTTTAAGTGAAAGAGGTGTTCCATCCTTATCAACTGCAACCGGAGTAGACCCGGTAGTATCGACCGAAATCCCCACAATGTTTCTGATAGTCTCTGAAGGTAATCCCCTGACAGCTTCTTTAACTGACTGTTCCAGACCTTCAATATAGTCAGCCGGATGCTGCCGGAACTGGTTAATTGAAGGATCACAGAACAAACCATTCTTCCATCGCGGATATTCAAACACCGAGGTCCCGGCTATTTTACCATTCTCAGTATCAACAACAACAGACCTTACTGAGTCGGTGCCGTAATCAATACCTATTACATATTTTTTTGCCATATACTGTATCATTTTATATTTTGTCCATAATAAGCATCATCACCATGCTTCCTGGAGAAATGTTTCTCAAGAAGCGCCTTTGAGACCGGCCTTTTTCTTCCCAGCATCACAGTATTATAAGCCATCAATGCTATCTCCTCAAGCGCTATTGCATTATAAACTGCGTCTGCAACATCCTTTCCCCATGTAAACGGACCATGACCAGCGACAAGAACGGAAGGAACAGCCAGATGATTTAGCTTGTCCATTGTTTCAACAATTACCTTACCGGTGTTCAGTTCATAATCTTTTTTTATCTCCCCTGCTCTCAGATCTCTCGTACACGGTACCTCGCCGTTGAAATGATCGGCATGAGTGGTTCCGAAGGGAAGTATTGCTCTTCCTGCCTGGGCCCATGATGTTGCATAAGTGGAATGTGTATGAACCACACCTCCGATGTTTTCCCATTTTTTATAAAGGAAAAGATGGGTTGGAGCATCTGTTGAGGGTTTGTAATTCCCTTCGGCTACTCTTCCATCGGGATACAATACAACCATATCACCGGGTTTCATATATTCGTAGCTGACACCTGAAGGCTTGATTACAATCATCCCGGTCGACGGATCACGACCACTGGCATTTCCCCAGGTATGGATAACAAGTCCGTGCTTTACCAGGTCGAGGTTTGCATTAAATACTTCTTCTTTTAATTTCTCAAGCATATAAATAAAATTTCATTGCTTCCTCCCATATTTTCTGCCCCTGAATCCCCTAAAGGGGACTTGTCCATTTACTGAACCCCCTTTAGGGGGCAGGGGGCATGCTAATTAAGTGACATCCAGATTAAAGCTGAATCCGTTCATACTTAAATTATCATACTGTTTCTTATTGAACATATAGTACCAGGCTCCCTTCTTTGAGGTATGCTTCTCCTTTTCCTCCAGTTTTTCCAGAATTCCCATTGACAGTATCTTCTTTCTGAAATTCCTTTTATCAACCTTCTTCTGAAATATTGCTTCATAAAGTTCCTGAAGCTGAACCAATGTGAATTTTTCAGGTAACAGCTCAAATCCCACTGGCTTCACTTTGAGCAGATTCTGCAAATCTGAGAGTGCTCTTTTAATCATCCTGGGATGGTCAAAAATAACTTTTGGAAGGTCCTTGATATCTCTCCAGTGTGCTCCGTTGTCCTTAACCACTTTCTGGTCAATTTCCCTGATTCCGATCAGAGCATAATATGAAGTTGAGATGACTCTGGCTCCGGGATCACGGTCCGTTTCTCCATAGGTATATGACTGCATCAGGTACACTGTTACCAGTCCTGTAAGTTTCCTGAGTATCCTGCCGGCTGCTTCATCAAGACTTTCCTTCGACTTAACAAAACCTCCCGGCAGCGACCATGAGCCTTTGGAAGGCTCGAAGCTCCGTTTCACAAGAAGAAGCTTGAGTATCTTTTTCTGAATATCATATCCGAAAACAATACAGTCAACCGCCACCAGGTATTTGAGATATTTCGAATAGTTTTTCATTTTCGCTTCTTAAGGATTTGATGAGACTAATACGTCATAATATGACAGCACCGCCAAGATGGTAATATAACTCATTCCATCGGAGCATATTGCGAAAATCTGTCAGATTAAAATTCCTGCCTATTTTTACATATTCAATTCCGTTCATAGCTGCAAAATCCTCAAGGTACTCACTGTTTATTGCAGTACTGAATCCGGTATGGTGGGCCCCTCCGGCCAAAATCCATGCTGCTGCCCCGGTTTTGAGGTCAGGCATTGGTTTCCACAGAACACTGGCTACAGGCAGCCTGGGCATATCAGGACATTTTATCACTTCAACTTCATTCACAATCATGCGAAACCTGTTACCAAGGTCAATAACAGATACATTGATGGCATCAGCAGGAGCAGTTTTGAAAACCAGCCTGGCAGGATCTTCCTTGCCTCCGATTGAAAGCTGATGCACCTGCAATGATGGTTTTCCCTGGGCTACTGAGGGACATATTTCCAGCATATGAGCACCAAGAACTGACATATTATCCGGATCAAGATGGTAAGTATAGTCCTCCATAAATGAAGTTCCTCCCTTGAGACCTTCAGACATAACTTTCATGGATCGAACCATCGCTGCAGTTTTCCAGTCGCCCTCAGCTCCGAAACCATAGCCTTTTGCCATGAGTCTCTGGACAGCAAGCCCGGGAAGCTGCCTCATGCCATGCAGATCTTCAAAAGTTGTAGTGAATGCTTTAAATTCTCCTGCCTTTAAAAATGATTCCATCCCAATTTCAATCCTTGCTGCCTCCTTTATTGTGTCTGAAACTGCAACATTTTTAGTCATACTGTATTCTGAAGAGTATTCAGCAACTTGCTTCCTGATATCGGAATCGGATACTTTGCCGACCTCCTTCACAAGATCACCAATACCAAAACCATAGACTGAATATCCCATCTGAATCTGGGCACTGACCTTGTTTCCTTCAGTAACAGCAACCTCGCGCATATTGTCACCGAATCTTGCTACTTTCATCCCCAGGGCATCGCTGTATGCTGATGCAGCCCTGATCCATACGGCAATCCTGTTAACAGCTTCTGCATCGAGGTAATGACCAACCACAACCTTCCTGTTAATCCTCATTCTTGTTCCTATGAATCCGAATTCCCTGTCTCCGTGAGCAGACTGGTTGAGATTCATAAAATTCATATCAATTGTCTCCCAGGGAATATCCCTGTTAATCTGTGTATGAAAATGAAGCAAAGGTTTATTCAGAATCGACAAGCCCTGTATCCACATCTTAGCCGGCGAGAAGGTATGCATCCAGGCAATCAATCCTATACATGATGGATTACTGTTGGCTTCAGTGCAAATCTTGGCAATTGAAGCGGGCGAAGTAAGTACAGGCTTGAAAACGATCTTCTGTGAGATTATTTTTGATCTGCCGAGTGAGGCTGCAATCTTCTCCGAATCGGCTGAAACCTGTTTAAGAGTGGCTGGTCCGTACAAATCCTGGCTTCCCGTCACAAACCAGACTTCTTTTGTCATTATTGAACTCATAGTAATACTTAATTCTGTTATTTTATAATGTCACTTTTTCCTGTCTCTTCAGCCCCCCTGCCCCCACTGACGCTTTGGTCAGTGCAGGCCTGAAGGGGGGTTAATCTCTGGTTTAAACTAGTTTTGTTTATATCCAGGATTCAAACCCCCTACAGGGGGTGCCACGACTTGTCGTGGTGGGGGCATAGATTCCTCTACCAGAAATATATATAGAAAGCGATAATAATTGCAATAATAATACTTGAATTGATCACATCCCACCTGTTCCAGCTAGCCCTGGTAATAGCCCGTTGTTCATCTGTTGCCGACCTGAAATAGAGCCCCTGGATCTTCGAGGGATCAATGCGTTCAGTAAATGAGCTTACAATGATCATCAGGATTATAACAAGGAGGAATAAGGCAATCTCAAAGTGAAGCCAGTTAGGCGCAACTATCAGATTATAGATAAATCCCGAACCAATATCATCGCCATAGTAGATATTGAGACCCAGGCGCAGCATCCCGATCACAAAACCCACTACCAGACCAATAAATCCGGCTGCAGGAGTGTTCCGTTTGGAGATAACTCCAAGCAGGAATACTGCTGCGATCCCCGGAGCAAGCACCGACTGGACATCCTGAAGATATTCATACAATACCTTCCCGATGCCTTTCATGACCGGGATCCACAGAATACCCAGGACAACAATTACAATAGTGGCCAACCTCCCAACCAGTACATAATGTTTTTCGCTTGCATCAGGTTTGAGCTTCCTGTAAAAATCTACAGTAAAAAGCATGGATGAGGAGTTGAAGAGGGAAGCAAGGGAACTCATGAGAGCTGCCAGGATGCCCCCAATTACTATACCTGTAAACCCTTTTGGAAGAAGCTCTTTTACCAGAGTAGAGAATGCGGCATCATTGGTGGCAAAAGTAAGTAAACCTTTTTGTTTCAGGGCGAAAGCGATCATTCCGGGAATCAGGAAGAGGAAAACCGGTGTCAGTTTCAGGTATGCACCGAAGATAGTACCCCTTCGGGACTGCTTCTGGTCGCGACCCGAAAGAACCCTCTGAACAATGTACTGGTCGGTACACCAGTACCAGAAGCCGATAATTGCTGAACCCAGTATCACACCGGTCCAGGGGTATTGAGGATCGTTTGATGATCGCATCAGATTAGCCATACTATCTGCTGCAGAGTGATAAATCACTTCCCCGGCATCATTCAGATAGGTCACATCGGTGCCCCGCATTATTTCCATCAGATTGTTCCATCCCCCCAGCTGATGCAGTCCGATCACCACAATAGCTACTGACCCGGCGAGCAAAATGGGAGTCTGCAGCACCGAGGTATACAAAACTGCCTTCATTCCGCCCAACACAGTATAGAGACCTGTCAGCACAACCAGTCCAATGGCACTGACCCAGAAAAAGTCGATTTGCTGATTAAAGATAGTTATATAATCAATATTGAACACATCTTTAAATACTACCCCACCTGCATATACAGTTACAGCTACCTTGGTCAGGACATAGCTCACAAGTGAAATGATTGATAAAAATGAACGGGATTTGGTATTGTACCGCCTTTCTAGAAACTCAGGCATTGTAAAAACTCCGCTCCTGGCATAGAAGGGAACAAACAGCCAGCCAAGTATAAGTATCATCCATCCATGCATCTCCCAGTGTGCGTATGCCATCCCGCTTGTGGCACCTGTACCGGCAAGCCCAACCAGGTGTTCTGATCCAATATTGGATGCGAAGATCGATGCTCCTATAGCAAGCCAGGTAGCATCCCTGCCTGCCAGAAAATAATCGGATGTATCTTTATCTTTTTTACTTAATACCCATAAAATTATCCCTATTAGAGCAATAAAGAAGAGTCCAAGAATGATCCAGTCTAAAGTTACCATATTGTCAGAGCGATATTAAAGTGATGAATTATAGATATTTATTTGTTATTTTAAATTTTTCCCTTCAAAGAAAACTGCCTGGCAAAACCAGATATCTCCGGTCTCTACCAAATCTATGAAAAAAATTAATAAATGTATTTAATACACTTAAAAATATTTTATTTTTTTTATCCCCCCTATCGGGCAAAGGCGTTAACTCTAGACTTTGATTAGTTGAAGTTAAGGGATAGTCTAAGTTTCCCCCGCCGAAGCGCATAGCCGTCAAGTTAAGACTCTATTATTTGAAGT
>CAYLYN010000150.1:0-11169 GCA_964387565.1 uncultured Rikenellaceae bacterium
ATAGCTTTGGGTATTCCTGCGGGATTTTTACCACCTGCAGTGGCAAGAAATGGCTGTCCGCCTCCGCCACCGCTTATTTCACCTGAAATTTCCCTGATCAGGGATGTCGCATTTAAGTTCTTATCTCTGACGAGGTCATCGCTTACCATTACAACAAGATTAGCTTTGCCAGCAGATTCTGAGCCAATAATAAGTACTGTATTTTCTGAAGATTTACGTATCCTGAAGGCAATATTTTTCAGCATATCGGGTGATTCTGATCCCAACTGTCCTGAAATAAAATTAAGACTGTTTATTTTTAAAGCATTATTGTTCAGATCCCTGATTATCATGTCTGCTGCCTGAGCCTCATACCTTTCTATTGTCTTTTTCAGGGCATTATTGTCAGCCAGGAGCTTTTCCACATTTTCTTTCACATTCCCGCTGCTCTTCAGGATATCAGATATCTCTTCAAGTGTGGCAAGTCTTTCGTTTATATATTCCATTGCTTTATCTGCAGTTACTGCTTCAATTCTTCTGATACCAGCTGCAATTGCACCTTCAGCAACAATTTTAAGAAGTCCGATTTTACCTGTTGATTCCACATGTGTCCCGCCGCAAAGTTCAACAGAGTCTCCGAATTCAACAATTCTTACTCGGTCTCCATATTTTTCGCCAAAAAGAGCCATTGCACCTTTTGCCCTGGCTTCTTCCATTGTGACACCGTCTGAAACTGACCTGGAATGATTTTCCCTGATGAGGGCATTAACCAGTTCCTCTACTTTTAATAGCTCTTCTTTTGAAGGCTTGCTGAAATGACTGAAATCGAACCTAAGTCGATCAGCATTTACCAGCGATCCTTTCTGTTCTACATGAGATCCAAGTACAGTTCTCAGAGCCTGGTGCAGCAGATGTGTTGCAGTATGATTATTTGCTGTCATCTGCCGTTTTTTCAGGTCAACTGTTGCAATAAAATTGGAGGAAAGGTCAAGTGGTAGTTTTTCGGCAATATGTATAATAAGGTTATTCTCCTTTATCGTATCGAGAATCAAAATCTTTTCTTTCTCCGACTTCAGTACACCTGTATCACCTGCCTGTCCGCCGGACTCACCATAAAACGGTGTTTTGTCAAGTACAATCTGGATCGTATCCTTACCTTTTGTCTTTACTTTCCGGTATTTTGTAATAAGCACATTATCTTCAGTATTGTCATATCCTGTGAAGATTGTACCCTCAATATTCTTTAAACTTATCCAGTCGGCGGTTTCAACAGCAGCATCTTCCCTCGATCGCTCTTTCTGTACTTTCATCTCCTCTTCAAATCCTTTTGTGTCAAGATCCAGTCCTTTTTCCCTGAGGATAAGCTGAGTAAGATCAAAAGGGAAGCCAAAAGTGTCATAAAGTTCGAATGCAATCCTGCCAGGCATTATGCTCTTTTTTTCTTTCCTTAGGTCAGAAATAACCTTATCGATCATTTTCAGGCCTTTTTCAAGTGTCTTCAGAAATGAAGTCTCCTCTTCAAATATGATCTTTGATATATGTTCCTTTAATGATTCAAGTTCAGGGTATTGATTTCCCATATTGGCAGCCAGGGCAGGAACAAGTTTGTAAATAAACGGCTCCTCCATTTCGAGGTTATTGTATCCATATCTGACGGCTCTGCGCAAAATTCTTCTGATAACATAACCGGCTTTGTTGTTCGAAGGCATCTGTCCGTCAGCAATTGAGAAAGCCACAGCTCTGAGGTGATCAGCTATAACTCTGAGACCCACATCCCATTTTTCATTTTTCCCATAAGGTTTACCGGTAATTGAAGATATTTCTTTAATTATACTCTGGAAAATATCTGTCTCATAGTTTGATTTTTTTCCCTGGATTATCATGCAAAGTCTTTCGAATCCCATTCCGGTATCGACATGCTTTGAAGGAAGCGACTCAAGTGAACTATCAGCTTTCCTGTTATACTGTATAAAAACCAGGTTCCAAACCTCAATCACATGAGGATGTCCTTTATTAACAAGTTCTCTTCCGGGTATCTTCTTCCTTTCCTCATCATCCCTGATATCGACATGAATTTCAGAACATGGTCCGCAGGGACCTGTCTCTCCCATTTCCCAGAAGTTGTCCTTTTTTGAGCCTTCGAGGATCCTTCCTTCAGGTCTGGTAAAACATTTTTTCCAGTGCTCATAAGCCTCATCATCACGAGGAACGTTTTCATCTGCGCTGCCTTCAAAAATTGTAGCATAAAGCCTGTCTTCAGGTATTTCCAGTTTTTTTACCAGCAGTTCCCAGGCCCATTCAATTGCTTCCTTTTTGAAGTAGTCCCCAAATGACCAGTTACCAAGCATTTCAAACATGGTATGATGATAGGTGTCATGCCCAACCTCTTCAAGGTCATTATGTTTACCTGATACCCTGAGGCATTTTTGCGTATTGGCAACTCTTTTATTTTCAGCCTGCTGGTGTCCGAGAAAGATATCCTTGAACTGGTTCATCCCAGCGTTAGTGAACATGAGGGTAGGGTCATTCTTCACAACCATTGGGGCTGATGCAATTATAGCATGACCCTTGGATTTGAAGAATTTAAAAAATTCCTGCCGCAGGTCGTGTGATTTCATGTTATTTGTCATCCTTTAAGAGTATGCCTGAAATTTGGTTTGTAAAATTAATTTTTTTGGCTTAGATTTGTCCATTACCCGTATAAAAATTATAAAAGGGGTTGCTTTTGTTTAGGAACAGAAAATACATACTTGATCTTACTGATCTGCAATACAAGCAGATAAAACTACCGTTTAAACTAAAGCTGTTAAGAGCTTTAATGTGGTTCTCTGTTTCTGTTATTGTTACTGTCGTTTATGTCTTTATTTTCAGGAGTCTTTTTGGTTCACCCAAGGAAAAGCTTCTCAACCAGCAGGTTGAAAATCTGAAACTTCAATATTCTCTTGTGGGAAGGCAACTTGATAATTCTGTTTCGATGCTGAACAATTTCAGGCTTTCAGATGAGATAAGATACAGGCCTATTCTTGATATGGATACAATTCCCGAATCATACAGGAAGGCCGGATTCGGTGGTGTCAACCGTTACAGTGATCTGTCCGGATTCATTAACTCGGATATGCTTATATCATACCGTTCAAAGCTTGATTTGATATTGAATATGGCAAAAGTCCAGAAAGAATCTTTCAAGGCAATTGCTGAGCGTTCGGGAGAATGGAAAATTGAGATGGATCATCAGCCAATGATCAGTCCCGTTGATGTTAAATACCGGCTCGGTGACGGATTCAGGTTCAGGGAAGTACATCCGGTACTTGGTACTCCCAGAATGCATTATGGTCAGGATTTCGAAGTACCTTTTGGGACTGAAGTATATGCCACCGGTAATGGTAAAGTTATAGAATCGGGATGGAATTCAATGGGTTTCGGAAATTTTGTAGTGATTGACCATGGATATGGCCTTCGCTCTACTTACGGACACCTTAGCAAAATTAACGTTGCCAGGGATGAGAATGTAAAAAGGGGTGACCTAATCGGGTACAGCGGCAATACCGGTACATCATCCGGACCTCATCTGCATTATCAGATAGATCAGTTTGGTCAGCATAAGAATCCGATATTTTTCTTTAATAACGATATGACCGCTGATGAGTATAATGAAATGATCGAGGTACTTGCCTCGAAAACCAGGTTTCGTTAGTCCCTGATCATCTTACTGACAAGGTTCAAGCATGAGTTTTATGATTTTCGTTTATCTTCAGAATTGTTTATATTTGCGCGGTTATGCTGCGACCAAAGTATAAATTCAATCCGGAATCACTGAGTTTTGACAAGGTTCGTCTTGGCATCAGTGATATTTTGCTCAGATTTTTGGCTTATTTTATCGGATCAGTGATTGTAGCATTCATTTACTGGTTGATATTCGCAGCATTCTTTGATTCACCCAAGGAAAAAGCTCTCGAGAGGGAAATTCAGCAGCTTACAATGCAGTATGATCTGATCAACAGGGAGATGTCAAATGTTGAAAAGGTACTAGAAGATCTTGAGAAGACAGATGACAACCTTTACAGGACTATTTTCGAGGCAGAGCCGATTCCGTCGACATTGCGCGAAGGAGGAGTAGGAGGTGTGAACAGATATTCAAACCTTGAAGGATATACAAACTCAGATCTGGTTATTGAAACCACAAGCCGTCTGGACAGGATCAGGAAGAGGGTTTATATGCAGTCAAAATCGTTTGATGAACTGATACACCTGGCTCAGCGTAAAGAAGATATGCTAAAATGTGTACCTGCAATCCTTCCTATCTCCAATGATGATCTGACCCGTACTGCCTCAGGCTATGGTCTCAGGATCCACCCAATCTACAAAATCACCAAATTTCATTATGGAATGGATTTTACTGCACCGGCAGGAACAGATGTATATGCGACGGGTGACGGTACTGTTGCTGAAGTACTCTCCTCACAGCGAGGTCTGGGAAAACATATAATCATTAATCACGGATTCGGATATTTCAGCATTTACGCACATCTCAACAACTTCAATGTCAGACGGGGGCAGAAGGTTCACAGGGGTGATGTAATAGGCTATGTAGGAAATACAGGTACATCTGTAGCAAATCATCTTCATTATGAGATCAAGCTGAACGGGAAAAATGTCGACCCTGTCAATTATTACTTTGAAGATCTTTCTCCGGCTGAATACGTGAGGATGATCGAAATAGCCTCCAAGACGGGTCAGTCTTTTGATTAGCCGGATAAACAATATCAAAATATTTAAACATGCCTTACAAGGAAATGAAAGTAGAAAAGCTCTATTATGCCATTGGTGAAGTGGCGGAGATGCTTAATGTTCCTGTTTCAACAGTCAGGTTCTGGGAAAATGAGTTCGATATACTTAAGCCCATGAAGAATAAAAAAGGGAACAGGCTTTTTACCCAGGCAGATGTAAAAAATCTTAAAATTATACACCACCTTGTAAAAGAGGAGGGTATGACACTTGATGGCGCAAGAAAAAAGCTGACAGGTAAATGGGAAGAGACAGATTATAAATTCGAGATTAATGAATCGCTGCAGAAAATCAAATCTATCCTTCTTGAAATTCGGAATGATATTTAATTACACCTTTGTGCCTGTTCTTCAATTTGTTTAATGAATTACAGCATTCATAAACAGAAAGTTACGATAACAAAAAATGAAATTAAAAGAGATTACAACCTACCTCGATACGGCAGTACCATTATCTTTCCAGGAAGATTACGACAATTCCGGTCTTCAGGTGGGTGATCCGGACAAGGAGATCAGTTCTGCACTGATAACCCTTGATGTCACAGAGGAGATACTCGATGAGGCTATTGTGTCAGGTTGTGATCTTATACTCTCTCACCATCCGGTCATTTTCTCAGGATTAAAAAGAATAACGGGTCTTAGCATAACTGAAAAAATTTTAATAAGGGCGATCCGGGATGATATAGCTATCTATTCCTCTCATACAAATCTTGATATTTTTAATGCTGGCGTCAGCAGGAAGATGGCTCAAAAACTAAGCCTGCAAAATATAAAAGTGCTGGCCCCTCTGAAAGGACGGCTGAATAAACTTGTTACATATATACCTGAAAGTCACCTTGACAAGGTAAGAGAAGCTGTTTTTAATGCAGGGGCAGGAGTAATAGGCAACTATGACAATTGCGGATTTGTAGCCGAGGGTACAGGCAGTTTCAGAGGCAATGAATCTACAAATCCATATGTTGGGGAAAGGGGAAAAATGCATTTTGAAAAGGAGCTGAGGTTTGAAACCGTTTTTGTATCTCATCTAAAAGATAAGGTAATCAAAGCACTTATTTCAGCACATCCGTACGAAGAAGTTGCATACGATATCTATTTGCTTGAAAATAACAATGTTGATTTCGGGCTTGGATGCACAGGTGATCTTCCGGAAGCTAAAAATGAATCAGACTTTCTTAAAATGGTCTCTGATATTTTTAATGCGAGGGGATTGCGAAATTCAAAGCTATCAGGCAGGAAAATAAAAAAAGTAGCACTCTGCGGCGGTTCAGGTGCTTCCCTTTTGAAAGATGCGATCTCATCCGGAGCTGATGCATTTGTAACCGGGGACATAAAATACCATAATTATTTTGATGCTGAAGGCAGGATTTTACTTGTTGATACGGGGCATTATGAGAGTGAAAAATTTGCAACTGAAATAATTTACGACCTAATTATCAAAAAATTCCCTAAATTTGCAGTCCGGTTTTCAAAAACAGATACGAATCCGATAAACTATTTATAAAATGGAAAAAGTGAAATCACACGATTCAGAAATTTCAGTGGAAGACAGGCTGAGAGCACTATATAGTCTCCAGCTGGTTGATTCAGAGATAGATAAAATCAAAACACTTAGGGGAGAGCTGCCACTTGAGGTACAGGATCTGGAGGATGAAATAGCAGGGCTTGAGACCAGGCTTGGCAATCTGAAGGAAGAGGTAGTAAATCTGGAGAAATCTGTAACAAATAAACATACTGAGATTGCTGCCGCTGAGGCGCTTATTAAGAAATATGATGAGCAGCAGAAAAATGTCAGGAATAACCGTGAATACGATTCATTATCTAAAGAGATTGAGTATCAGAATCTTGAAATTGAACTCTTTAACAAGAAGATAAGAGAATTCAATTTTCAGATTGAGGAAAAGAATGTTGTAATAGCTGAATCGGAAGAATTACTGACCGACCGTAAATCAGATCTCGAAAATAAGAAATCAGAGCTTGATGAAATTATTTCTGATACCCAGAAGGAAGAGGAAGGTCTTTACAAGAAGTCGGAAAAAGTTGAATCTATTATTGAGGAAAGATTACTTACTGCCTATAAAAGAATTCGCTCCAATGCCAGGAATGGTCTGGCTGTTGTTCCGGTACAGAGGGACGCATGCGGTGGCTGTTTTAACCAGATACCGCCACAGAGGCAACTCGATATCAAGTCGAGGAAGAAGATAATTGTTTGTGAATATTGCGGAAGAATACTTGTTGATGATGAGATAATTAAGGAAGGGCATATTTGAATTAACCTGATCTGAATCCATAGAAGGGCTTAATATAAAGCCCTTTTTTTGTTTTTGCTAACTTTACGGTATCACAATAATTCTCATAATACAGCTATGAATTTTAAGGATCTTGTGGCAGAAGGCATTCCGGAAAAGCTTCCGGATGTTAAAGAATATGATTATCACATTAATCATGCTCCACGAAGGAAGCAGATACTTGACAGGGAAGGGAAAAAGCTTGCATTAAAAAATGCACTCAGATATTTTCCTGTTGATTTTCACAACGTTCTGGCTGCCGAATTCGCAAAGGAACTTGAAGATTTTGGAAGGATATATATGTACAGGTTCAGACCTGATTATGAAATTAAGGCTCGGAATATAGATGAGTTTCCTCATGTCTCAAAGAGTGCGGCTGCCATTATGCTTATGATATCAAATAATCTCGACAGGGAGGTTGCCCAGCATCCGCATGAACTTATAACATATGGAGGGAATGGTGCTGTGTTTCAGAACTGGGCTCAGTACAGGCTTACAATGAAGTATCTCTCTGAAATGACTGATGAGCAGACGCTGGTGGTATATTCGGGTCATCCCCTGGGTCTTTTTCCTTCGCACAGCAATGCTCCGCGGCTTGTTGTGACAAACGGACTGGTGATACCTAACTATTCCTCACAAGATCACTGGGAAGAATTTAATGCACTGGGAGTATCGCAATACGGTCAGATGACTGCCGGATCGTATATGTATATTGGTCCGCAGGGTATTGTCCATGGAACAACAATCACAATTCTGAATGCAGCAAGGATGACTATCGGGGATAATTTCAGAGGAAAGCTATTCCTGTCATCAGGTCTTGGAGGGATGTCAGGCGCTCAGCCCAAGGCTGCGAGTATAGCAGGACTGGTTTCTGTTATAGCTGAAGTGAACAGAAAAGCTCTTGAAACAAGGCATTCACAGGGTTGGATCGATGAGGTCTGTTATGATATTGATGAGCTGGTATCAAGAGTAAGAAAAATTCAGTCTGAAGGAAAAATCACCTCAATTGCTTATGCAGGTAACATTGTTGAAGTATGGGAGAAGTTTGCCGATGAAAATATAAAAGTGGATATTGGTTCAGATCAGACCTCGCTTCACAATCCATGGGCAGGAGGCTACTATCCTGCCGGCTACACATTTGAGGAAGCAAACAGGCTGATGGCAGAGGAACCCGGGATATTCAGGGATGCAGTTCAGAAGTCGCTTGTCAGACAGGTGGCAGCTATAAACCGTCATGTTGCATCAGGGACTTATTTTTTTGATTATGGTAATGCATTTTTGCTGGAGGCTTCACGGGCAGGAGCTGACGTGACTGATAAAAACGGGATGTTCAGATATCCGTCGTATGTTCAGGATATAATGGGACCTCTTTGTTTTGATTACGGATTCGGCCCCTTCAGGTGGGTATGCTGTTCAAATGATCCTGCTGACCTGCAGATTACTGATGATATTGCAATCGACATACTTACACAGATTTACAATAGTGCACCGTCTGAAATCCGGAGACAACTTGCAGATAATATACACTGGATAAGGGAAGCGGGAAATAATAAGCTGGTTGTAGGATCACAGGCAAGGATACTCTATGCTGATTCTGAAGGAAGAATTGCAATAGCTGATGCATTTAACAGGGCTGTTTCCGAAGGGAAAATATCAGCTCCTGTTGTTATTGGCAGAGATCATCATGATGTTTCCGGTACAGATTCCCCTTACAGGGAAACATCCAATATATATGATGGATCAAGGTTTACCAGCGACATGTCTGTCCAGAATGTTATTGGCGATGCTTTCAGAGGTGCCACATGGGTATCTCTCCACAATGGAGGAGGTGTTGGCTGGGGCGAGGTAATTAATGGTGGTTTCGGTATGCTGCTTGACGGATCGGAAGAATGCTCGGTGAGACTTCAGAGGATGCTGCACTGGGATGTCAATAACGGTATTGCACGCAGAAGCTGGGCAAGGAACACTGAGGCTATATATTCAATAAAAAGGGAGATGGAAAGAACTCCCGGCCTCAGAGTAACATTACCTAATATTGCAGATGATGCCCTGATAGAGAGAGTAATCAGGTAAAAAAACTAATTAATACCTGTTTTTGTTCAACATTACCAGAACGCAGCCATTTACTGTTTCGATACCATTCTTTTTAGCGAGCTCTGCTAACTCTGGATTTAAGGTCCCGGGATTGAAAATTATCCTTTCAGGATTCAATGATAAAATATAATTATAATACGCTTTTTGATTGTCAGCACCAAGATACAATGCCACAGTATGTATCGGTCCAAGGTCCTCAGGCATCCCTTTTCTGATCTTAATTTTGTCAATGTACTCCTCTCTGAGACCTATGGCTATCACGGGGTAATTGTGCTTCAACAACCGTTTTACAGCTTTATTGGAAAATCTTTCAGGTTTTGGACTGGCTCCAAGTACTAGTGTAACCTTATCCATCAGAATCATTTTGGAAAAATCATTACTAAGATCCGGAGATCAGGGCAACAGCCATACCGATTATTCCCTCTTCACGTCCTGTGAATCCCATCTTTTCAGTTGTTGTGGCTTTTATTGTTACATTTTCAGGCGGTGTGGAAAGTATATCTGCTATAGTCTTTCTCATCTCCTGAATAAAAGGTGCAATCTTTGGTTTTTCTAGACAGACAGTACAATCGAGGTTATTAATTGTATAACCTGCTTCATTGATAAGTCCGAAGGTTCTCTTCAGGAGAATTTTACTGTCAATACCTTTGAACTCACTGCTGCTGTCGGGGAAATAGTAGCCTATGTCATTAAGTCCGGCGGCACCCAGAAGGGCATCGCAGATGGCGTGAATAAGTACATCACCATCAGAATGAGCAACACAACCTTTTTCGGATGGTATAAGTACCCCCCCAAGCCATAATTTCAGACCTGATTCAAGCTTGTGAAAATCAATTCCCTGGCCGATTCTTATATTCATCCTTTTGTTTTGCCGGCGTTACGGAGAGCGTTAATATCAAATTCAAGCGAAAACCTCAGGGTTCTGGCAAGCGGATGATTCTGAACAAGAGGCATCAGGTAAGCGAAGTCGAGCGTGAATGCACTTAATCTAATTCCTGCACCGGCAGTAAAGTATTTACGATTTCCTTTAGTTTCATGTTCGTGGAAATAACCTCCCCTCACGGCAAACATATTATTGTACCAGTATTCTGCACCAACAGCATACATTATCTCATGCATCTCCTCCCTGAATCCACCAGGTGCATCATAGAATGACTGAAAGATTGCAACAGGTACTGACACATTAGGATCTTTTCCTGCAATTATGCTGTCAGGATTTTCAGAACTGTATACAGGAGGAGTGGGGACGAGGAGTTTATTCAAATCGAGAGAAAGAGTTATTTTATTATAGCTGTCAAGGTCAACAGTCATTGAGCTTCCCACCCTCATATTCATGGGTATAAAATCTGAAGTCTGTGAATCGGAATAACTCATTTTCGATCCGATATTTGAGAAGTTCAGTCCGGCTGCAACAAGACCTTTTTTATCGCCAAGAGATATATCCTTATGATAATAACCGGAGATATCTGCCGCGAATGAAATACCGGGTTTTGTTGCAACCCCTCCAGAGAATGAACCTCCGGTAAGGTTTGAATAAATAAACCTGAAAGCAATTCCGCCTGAAAAATTGTCAGCGAAAAGCCTCGAATATCCCAGATCAAAAGAGAATTCATTAGGTGCAAAAGTGCGTTCAAGATTGCCGAATTCATCAGTGAAAGGAACATCTCCGAGTGAAGAGTACAGAAGACTTGAGCTCAGTACCTGTTTTCTGTCAATTCTTGAGTATCCTGAAAGAAGGGCTATATTAATATCGGGAACAAGAGTTCTAAGCCACGGTGAATATGATAAACCTATGCCACCCTTGCCATCAATAAATGCAAATTTGGCAGGGTTCCAGTGCATGCTGAAAACATCGGCCGAGGTTGCAACACCTGCATCTCCCATACCTCCAGCTCTTGAATCAGGAGCTATTGTTAGAAAGGGCACCACTGTCTGTATGGCATTTAATTCTCCCGAATTACTCTGGCCGTACGTTGAAGGCCTGGTTCCCAGGGCAAGAATTATCATTAAAAAAACTGCTGCACTTT
>CAYLYN010000151.1:0-11142 GCA_964387565.1 uncultured Rikenellaceae bacterium
TTGCATGTGTTAAGCCTCCCGCTAGCGTTCATCCTGAGCCAGGATCAAACTCTTCGTTGTATAAATTTATTCTTAAATCTCTTTTCAAAAAACAATCCTTGCTCAATCCAAAATACTAACAAGTTATCTCGACGAGACTTTTTTATATCTCGCCTGGTTGCTACTTCATAATTTCAAAGAACAACGTCTTCCTTCGCTGAAGCTTCGGAGGACTTTCAATATTTTTAAAGCTCTGTTAAGAACACTTTTTACTTTTGGGATGACAAAGATATACTTTCCTGCGAACTCTGCCAAATAAAAAAGAGATAATTTTTCCGGCTTTAACCTTTCCCTGCAAATCCTTCTTTTTACAGCCGGAAATCTATCTCGTTTTTAACCCTTCAATCAACTCTTCGCTTCAAAAGCGGGTGCAAATGTATGAAATGTTTTTTATAAAACAAACTTATTGTGTAATATTTTTTTGATAAAAATAATAGTAATTCACAATGTGCTGATAATCAATAATGTTTGTTCTGATTTTTTTTGAAAAGATACAGTCATTCCGAATCCCGCAGAGCGGGATGAAGGAATCTTTTACGGCATTTCGAAAAGCCAGGGCAGAACTTACAAGGAAATACGAGTGAAATGAAAGGATCCCTTCGTCCCGCGAATGCGGGACTCGGGATGACACGTTTGTTAGTTAATATGCGGATCACCGGGGAGATCCCTCTCCCGCTAATACGGGATCGGGATGACAGTGACATTCTGAGGGGGGGTGGAAGAAGCAGTAAGCACGGAAAGAGATTAATTTCGTTTTAATTAAACAACCAGAAAACAACTACTGAAAATGGTTCTGCCATATTTTATATATTTACAATGATTTCTTCTCTCGAGATATGAACGAAAAGACTTTCCGGAACTTAGCTAACCATTGCTTCAAGACACATGAGGAAAAAACACTGTTCTATGATTCACATGAAAACGAGTCATTAACATACTCTGAAGGATTTGAACTAATATTAAAAGCATCTCAAAAACTTTACGATCTCGGTTTTTCAAAAGGAGATATTATAATATCATATACTCCTTTGTCAATAGAGTCAGTCATACTATGCTGGGCAAGCATCTATAACGGTCTGGTTTTTGTTCCGGTCGATTATAACTGGCCTCCTGAACTGCTGGCAGGGGTAATCAGGGAAACTGACCCTAAATTAATACTGACTGACACCGGGAGATTTAATAATATATATGGTTACAACTCAAACTGTGTGATATTGCTGACAGGAGAGAGTATACCTGGTAAAGACTCTCCCTTTTTTAACTGGATGAATACGAGTCTCTCTAAATCAAGAAAAAATCTGCCTGAAATATCTTCTTCCGACCTGGCAGTAATACTATATACATCAGGCTCAACGGGGATCCCTAAAGGGGTAATGTGGTCTCATGGTGCATTATATAGCAGTGGTTCTCTGTTCGCTCAGTTCTTTGACTGGCAGCCTGATGATCTTTTCATGAGCCTGGGAGATCTGCATACTGCCGGCGGATTAAAAAATACATGTTTTGTTCCTTTGCATGCAGGTGCCTCATTCGTTATTTCGACAGAAGCAGAACGAAACATGATATTGTTAACAATTGAACTGATATCCAGGTTAAAAATCACTTTCATAGCAGTAGCCCCTACGATTATCAGACAGTTAAATATTTTACACAACGAATTACGCGGAGGCAAATTGCTATCACTTAAAGCAATAATATGTGCGGGAGCATATTTAGCCCAGGATCAGCTTCTTTCATTTTACACCAAATACAATATCCCGGTATTGAATCTGTATGGATCAACTGAAACAACCGGGCTTTGCGCAGGACATAATCTGAATACTTTCAATCCTGAAGACAACTGTATCGGACCTGCAGTAGGATCTCAGCTTATAATTGAACCTGATCCTTCTTTTGGAAATGAAATAAATGCCGGTGAGTTGCTTGTAAAAAGTGACCATTTAATGAGCGGATATTATAAAAGGGAAATTGAAACAAATCAGGTACTCAGGAATGGTTTTTTCCATACAGGTGATATAGTAAAAAAACGGGAAAATGGTTATTTTGAAATTCTGGGTCGGAAGAGAAATATAATTAAAAGCCTCCATTCTGAATTAATCTACCTTGAAGAAATTGACTGTGCCCTTGATTCATATCCTCATATTGAAGAAGCCTGCTCATGCAGTTTTTCCCAGTTTGAGGAAGATGAAAAAATTGTTGCAATGATTGTTCTTAAAAAAAATATCACTTTAACACCTGATGAAACAATAGCAGACTTAAAAAACCATTTACTGAAAAAGCTGGGAAAGAACAGAATGCCATGGTGTTACTACATTGAAGAAAGCCTGCCACGGAATACAGCCGGAAAATTACAAAGACAAATAATTAAAAATATGCTAAATGATCGTATCCAGACACACAGTAAGAGATACTTTTAACAAAGCCTTTAATCAGGACAGCAATAAATCTTTCATTGTTTTTAAGGAAACCAGGATAACTTACGGAGAACTGAAAAACAGCATCCCAAGGTTCGCTACTTATTTCACTCAAAACGGGATCAGACAAGGAGACAGGGTAATGTTTTCAACAAAAGACGAAAGGTTTCTATGTCTCTTTTACCTGGCATTGATTGCAAATGGAATAACTGCGGTTTTTATTGATCCCGACTGTGGATCAGAACGAGCCAGGGCTATTATTAAACACTGCCAAAGCAATATTATCTTTGTTGATCCCGGTATTATTGAGAACTGGAACCTGGAAAGGGAAGATCAACTGAAAATTACCCGGATTCATCAAATTAATGAGAAACGTTTATTTCAAAAGCTGACTGGCCGGGACAAAAAGACAGAACATCCTTTCCCCCGGTTTATTAATGAACTACATCCGACTAATATTCCAGAGGAGATTGATCCTCTTGAAGATGCATACATACTATTTACTTCCGGAACAACTTCAGAACCTAAAGGTGTCCGGATTTCGTACCGTGCATTATTTTCACATCTGAACACCCTTTCAAATGTCTACAGAACAGACAGTAATTCTAAATTTTTCAATAATCTCATTTTATCACATACTGACGGAATGACCCAGGGTCCATTACTGGCATTATTTAATTCAGCAACTGTTTACAGACCTTTTCCCTTCAGCATTCAACGAATTGAAGACATCTTTGATATTGTTTATCGTGAGAAGATTACTCACTGGGTAATGGTTCCTACAATAATGGCCCTGATTTACCAGTATAAACATAATGATGAAGATACTCTGAATAACACGGGATTTAAATATGTAATCTCATGTGCCGGGAAATTGGAGACTAAACTATGGGAACAGTTTGAAGAGAAATTCAAAACAAGGATCATTAATGGATATGGTTTGACTGAAACAGTTACAGGAGGTATTTTTGCCGGACCTGATGACGATTCACATATTATTGGCACGCTTGGCAAACCTGTTGACTGTGAGGCAAAAATAATGGGCGAAGATAATTATGAAAAACAGGTTGGAGAAGAGGGAGAGATCTGGCTAAAAGGCAGTCTGCTGATGAGCGGATACCTCAATGCTCCGGAAGCGAACAATGAAGTATTTGCCGACGGCTGGCTTAAAACCGGTGATTATGGCTTTAAAGGAGATGATGGTTGCTTCAGAATAACCGGAAGAAAGAAGCTGCTTATAATTTCAGGGGGTATCAATGTTAGTCCTGATGAAGTTACCGAGGTATTAAGAAGTCACCCTTCTGTTCAGGATGCAGTTACATTTGGTCTTGAAGATGATATATGGGGAGAAATTGTTGCATGTGCAATAGTAGTAAAAAATCAGGCAACCCTTTCAATTGAACAGGTTACAGAATATTGCCGTCTGCATCTGGAAGAAAGAAAGGTGCCTTCAAAGGTCTATTTTGCAGATCAGTTTCCTTATGGACCTTCAGGCAAGGTTATAGTCCAGAGCATTATAAATATGGTATCAAATGAACAGAGTTCTGACTTACGAAATGAAGATACCAGAACTGATTTTTTTAAAATTGTATCCACCTGCTTGCGAATCAATGTTGAAAACTTAACAATGGACTTTACTGCCGAAGATAACCCGGAATGGGATTCTATTTCGCATCTTATGCTCATAACTGAAATGGAGAAACATTATAAAATTGAGTTTACTCCCCTGGAAGTAATGAATGTAAAGTCATTAGCAGATTTATACTCGATTATTGAAGAAAAGATTAATGCATGAAAAAGAAAAAGGAATATACAGGCATGCCTTTGTCTTTATGGGGATTTACAGGTGTTATAACTTTAGTAATTCTAACATTTTTATATCTGTTCTTCTCAGTCACTGAATTAAAACCCAATAAAACAAGTACAGAATTATTACGTGAGAAATCTATAATATATGATCCAGATGGCGGATTAGATGCATATTTCATCGGATCATCTTTAAGCAGAGGCGCACTACTTGCATTCAATTCACTGGATAATTCAATTATAAAAAGCAATAAAAGATTTAACTTCAAAATAGTAACAGGTAATGGATTCAGCCTTAACGATTTCAACTATAAGATTAAGGAAATTAAAAGCCTGCAGCCAAAATGCCTTTTTATTGAAAGGAATCTTGTCTCAACAGATAATTTTGCAAATCCTGTATTGAGTTTCAGACATAGATTGTTAAGAGTTCCTGTCGAATATCTTAGTTTAAATTACCTGATTAAAATTAATAACCAGTTTGTATCCGATAATTCTGATGGACAATTCAATCCGGATTTTACTACAGAGAAAAATAATAACAAGCCCGGAGCAAAAATAAGAATAAGAGGCAGCAATGAGTTTCTCCTGTGGAATAAATTCTTTAGAGTCGCTGAGAAATATGGCATTAAAATCTACCTGCTTGAAGTACCTGTTTCGTATGAGGTGGACATGCAGCTTGCAAATTCCATGAAACGACAAATAAACTTACTTGTTTCCAGGTACTCTGAAAAATATCGCTTAGGTTATCTGTATTTCCCTGAAAAATTAACTCGCACGAAATTTTATGTTGACGGATCACATTTTAATAAACCCGGGGCTGATTACTATACCGACTGGCTGGTAAATGAGCTTTTTAACAGGGAACTATTTAAATAGATTTAATGGAATTTGTATCAATAATATTTTTTGCCTGGGTACTCTCATTTAATGTCATTGTCTGGCTTGTACCAGCCAGATATACTCAATATTTATTATGTGCATTTGGAATAACTTTCATTTTAATTATCGCACCAATAGCAGGGATAATCCTTCTGGCTGAATCATTAATATGCTATTATGCAGGTAAACAACAAAACAAAGCTCAGTGGATATATACCATACTGGCAATATCGATAGTATTTATTGCTTTTCTTGTCTGCAAGTACTTTGCCCTTAAAAACTCGTTTCTTTTCCCTCTGGGGATTTCATACTTCACATTCAGGCTCATCCATTACGTACAGGAAGCATATAAGAACCGCCTCAGAGAACATAGTTTTACAGAGTTCCTGGCATATATTACATTTTTCCCGACATATTTGATCGGACCTATAAATCTTTTCCCCGAGTTTTTACAGGATCTGCGGAGAAGGAGATGGGATAAAAATAAATTTAGTTATGGCATTGAAAGAATGCTATATGGTTATGCTCAGCTGGTAATAGGAAATTTCATAATAAATTTTTTATTGAAGAACTGGATATCTGCAAATATTGCTCCGACGAGTAATTTTATCAGTCTCACTGTTCATTCAGTACATTTTTGGCTGGACCTTTATATCAGGTTTTCAGCCTATACCAGCATTGTTATCGGGATAGCTGAAATGTCAGGCTTTTATGCTCCTGAAAATTTCTCTTATCCATTTTTTGCATCAAATATTCGTGAGTTCTGGCAGCGTTGGCATATGTCACTTACAAACTGGTGCAGGGAATATATATATAAACCTCTTGCTGCAATAACCAGAAGACCTTTCCTGGCTGTCGGAGCCACAATGATAACAATTGGAATCTGGCATGAACTTAGTTTTCGGTATATCCTGTGGGGAATTTATCACTCAATCGGAATTATTGTATATGAAAAGTATTCTTCCATGAAAACTGGTAAACTGGCTCAAAATAAAATATTTATGGTTCTGAGCAAACCAGTCGGCATATGCCTGACAGTGATCTTTGTTATTCTGAGCTTCCCGATAGCAACCATTTTTAATGACCTAATAATGAACTTATTAACATGACATACAGATTCCTGTGCAGGATTTTTAATCCACGCGTTGCATCTGTGCTGACAATAATCTGGTTTGCACTATTATTGATTGCCATCTTTGTCCTGTCTGGCTTTGGTGAAGACAGATTTCAGTATATGAATTTCTAACATGCAACTCTGTGCGAATCGGGATGTAAGTATCATTTCCTGCAATCCTGTTCCACTATCAGGATTCCATGATAGCAGTGCACTTTATGGAAGTAGTAATATATCCAAAATATCCCCCGATCGGGGGATTGACAATAAATAAATAATAGAATAATTTTATAATTGGTTGGCACATATTATAAGATGAATGAAAACCGGAAATCAGTTAATAATCACCATATATAATAATAAGGTATGGAAACGAAATAGTGTGAAAAAACTAACAGACCCCGCAATAATTCTTGTTATGATAGTTATCCTCAAAATCCGATTATTTATCCAACATTTGCTTCAATTCGTCAAACAATAGCATAAATTCAAAATATTTCATAACAATAACATTGAATTAGTTGTTTAAATGGTGTAATTTTGATTTACCAAGTTCAAACCAAAACTAAGACCTGAGTTTTAACGGGCTGTACAATGAGAAATATGTTTACATATTTTAAATAGAATCACTTTCACTCTACTAATTAAATTTTTGACTTATGAAAAAAAATCTCTTTTTTGCGGCAATCCTATGCATCGGATTGCTTGCTGTTATTAACTCATGCGTGAAGGACACCTTCACGGAACAGGATGCATATAGTGAACAAAGGAAAACCGCACTGCAACAGGACTCTATCGCCAAAAGCCAGATGGAGTTCGAAGCTAATCTTGCCCGGGAACAGGCTCTTCTTCTCGACTCTCTTAAAAAGGTCGGTGGAACAATAAACTATTCTGTTGCAGTCGTTTCTGCGAGTGAGTCATCATGGTGGTCAAGCTATTATGCATGGTGGTGGGACAAAAGCGGGAAAGGTGAAAAGTCAGAAACAGGTGTTTCAGCTGCCACTGTTACAATTGCACAACATGGCAGGATATTTACTGCTACAACAGGCACAGACGGGATTGCTTCATTTAACGACCTAAGGGTAGGAACAGCAAACGTTAATATTACGGTTTCTGGATACACCACCGTTGATTACGTTGTTGAACTTCCTCCTCTTACAGAAGGATTTCGTTCTTTTGTAGCTGATTATTATGACGGGAGTTATACGACAGATTCTACAACCACCAAAGTTGTTGACCTTGTACGCCATGTTGCCACAATGGTCCCTGTATTCTCTCTTACAAGCAATCTGTCAACTGTAACAGGTATTGCAACAGTTGAAACTGATCTTACCAATAATACACCGGAAGTTGCAGCCGGAGTAAAAATTATGGGTATCATCGATGTAATGGATGAAGAATTCTGGAACAGGTATATTTACCATCCTGATGTTACTGAATGGTGGAATTGCAGTACATGTGAGCTCAGGAAGCAATTCGACTACTATGGTACAATCAAACAGATTGCTTTCGGAAGTACAATTTCGACTGCTACCACAGGAACCGACGGATCATTTACTCTTCAGGTGCCTTCAACACCACAGGGTTTACCTATCTATTTAGAAGTTGATGAATTTGCAGCAGATCAGGACTTGCTTCTGCCATCAATTGGCGGTGTTCCTGTATGGGGAGTACAAACTGCAAGAACTATTTTTGGTCAGAGTCTTAGCTATTCATATATCCCTCCGCTTGGAATGAATAATATGGAAGTTCAATCTGCTTATGTTGAGTTCTCTGATCCTACAGGAACTCCGGCTCCCAAGCCTACAACTATGGCAACAGCGACCGCAGTACTTACCAGTTCAGGTATCGTTTCTATAGATATTTCAAATGCCGGAGAGGGATATACTCAGCCTCCTCTTGTCAGAATTTCGAAAGGATCAGTAATCCCCTCGGTTCAGGCAGAAGGAACAGCAGTACTTACAGGAGGAAAAGTAACATCTGTAACAATTGACAGTCCGGGTTCAGGCTATAAGCCTAATGACGTGCCAACTGTAACCTTTGCTGAGAATATTCAGCAGGCTGCAACTGCAACTCCTAAATTTGGATATTCGCTTGCAACAGTAGCTGTTAGTACACCGGGTTCAGGATATACTGCAGCACCGACAGTAATAGTTACCTCAAATACAGGAACCGGAGCAGCTGCAACAGCAGTTATGTCCGGTTATGTATCAAAGATAACAGTAACCAGTACAGGTGCAGGATATACAGCAACTCCTGTTGTTAATGTTGCTCCGAGTGCAGGATTAAATGCAACTGCTTCTGCTACAATGACAACCAATAACCCGGTTCATTCAGTTTATGTACCGGCAAATTTGAATTTCTGGACACGCAGAAAACTTGGAACAAGACTGGTTACTGTAGTTGACGGAAGTGGTGCTACAACAGATTCAACAACTTTAAGTAGTGCAGGACGGGTTCAGAGTCTAACTCTTACAAATCCGGGAGCTGGTTATAATGATGCTCAACCTCCTACAGTTACTATCAGCGGTGGTGGTGGAACCGGAGCTGTTGCACATGCAACCTCAACCGGTGGTGTACTTACTCTTACCTTGGATAACCAGGGTCAAGGTTATACATCCATTCCAACGGTTACCATAGGCCCTGCACCCACAGGAGGTACAAATGCAACAGCTACAGCGTTAATAGAATTCCAGGTAACAGCAGTTCCCCTTTTGTCAAATGGTAACGGATATGATGTAGCTCCTACTGTACAGTTTGAAACGACACCTGGGTCAGGTACTTTTGTTGCAGCTCCTGCCGGAGTTGTCTCAAAACTCAGTATGGGTGTTGCAAGTGTAACAGTTGGTAGTGCAGGAACAGACTATGCTGCTGCTCCGGCTATTACATTTACTCCTTCCGATGGTGTCGTGGGTACTGCAGCTACTGCTACCTCTGAAATCATGTATGGGGTTAAGCAGATCTCTGTAACCAATGGAGGTAGTGGTTATGAATACGGTGATATAGCAGTATCGCTTTCCGCTGCTCCTGCCGGTGCAACTGCTGCTACTCTCGGTGCAGTTGGAATGAATAACGGTAAGCTCAAAGAGGTTATCATAACAAACTCCGGAATGGGTTATTCTGCAGCTCCAAATGTAACAGTTGCAGTTAATGCATTAGGTACTATTCCTACAAAGCAGGCTGAAATTACTGCTACTGTAGCTGGTGGCCAGATAACAGCTCTCACAATTGCCGATCCGGGTGAAGGCTATGTATATGCAAGTGAAGGATTGGGTTATTATACTGTCAGTATCTCAACCTTTAATATATCAGCTGCAGCTACAGCCAAGCCGAATCCTGAATCAGGACAGATTGAGTTTATCCAGGTTACTAATCCTGGTGCAGGATATGCTATTGTCCCGAGTGTTGAAATCCGGAATGATACAACTCACTATCTTGGCAATGCAAATGGATTTGGTACCGGAGCTACAGCTACAGCTGTTATTACCGATGGAAGAGTATCTTCTATCGATGTAACAGACGGCGGATCAGGTTATTATGTAGTGCCTAAAGTTACTGTAGTTGTTGTGTCTTCCGTTATGAAGGCAATGGGAAGATGTACAGTAAGTGCCGATGGCAGAATAACCGGAGTAGACTTCACCAATCCAACTGGTTGGCCGATGACAAAAGGTTATGGTTATGAAACAGCTCCGACTGTTACCTTTACTCCGTCAGTTACGGGAATGGGATCAGGTGCTGCAGGTACCGCAATAATTAAGAATGGTCAGGTAGACTATGTCCTGATGACAAATGAAGGTAGCGGATATAAAGGCAAAAACTTCCCAATGCTTCAAAACTTTAGTATAACTAATGGTAATTGGGTTTGGGCTGTTGCCGGCAAGAGCTACGTTAAGGATATCTATTTTGGAACAGGACTACGTACTGTAAAACAATAGTTATTTAAGCAACAGGCAGGCTACTGCCTGCCTGTTCTTTTAACTAATCTTTCAACTATGAAGAAATTATTACTGTCAATAGTAGTAATATTAGTAGTATCCCTGGTAAACCTGGATGGACAGGATGTGGTAATGGGCAAGATCTTCGTTGGAGCTAAGGCAGGGTATGGAACAGTTAATTTTTCCTCCACTGTTCAGAGCGACAATGATTTTGCAGAGAGTACTTTCAGAAATATTTCTTATGGAATTATGGCGGGGTACAGGCTGAACGCCAAGATAACACTTCAGGTCGAAGGTGTTTATGCACAGTACTCAGCAAACAATATCAAATACGAGTACATCTACAGTGCTTTCAATCCTCTGATCACATCTAATCCTTCAAGCTATATTGACCATGTGAATATGGACCTGTTTTATATGGATGTCCCGGTAATTGCCAAGTATATGCTTGGAGGCCGCACACTAGCGCCCTTTGCATACGTGGGAGTGAACTGGGGGATTAACATTCAGGGGTATACTACGATAACCAGGGCAACCGAAGACCCTGTGGCTGGAACCATGTACCGTGAATACGTAGACGGGATTACCGAACAGATAAAATATTATGATTTTGCACCCATCTTTGGTGGCGGCATCAATATGAATCTGGGCGATAAGATCACGCTTGTTGGCGATTTACGGTATAAGCTCGGCGTTATGAACATCAGCAATGTTCGTAACGGAACGGGATTCAAGAACAACGCATTATGGCTGAGTGCCGGTGCGGTATGGAATTTTTAAAATTTAATCTCTAAATATAAAGCCCCTGTCATTTATGGCGGGGGTTTTTTATTGGACAGATGTAAAGAGCTAATTTTTCAAGTTCTTAGAGTCCTCTTGATAAATGTAGTTCTTTGCCGGACGAAGCAGCCCCCCTGCCCTATAGCCGTCAACTTATGGGTCTTTTTATATTGAAATA
>CAYLYN010000152.1:0-11111 GCA_964387565.1 uncultured Rikenellaceae bacterium
CTCTGTCGCTTCGCGACATCTCCCCTGAAGGGGAGAAAAATCGGTTATTTTCGTGTGATGGTATAACACCCGAAGAACAAATTACCATGAATTACGTCAGCCAGCCGGCGGACAAATTACGCGAAGCAAATTATCCTCCTTCGTTAAAACTTCGGAGGACAAAGCAGTCCGACGCCAGGAGGACAAATTACACATGAAGTGTACCAGTAGTAACACCTTATCACAGAATTTTGTATATTATGATGTCTTTTTGATTGCATTTAAATCTGTTAGCCAAAATAGCATAACAATACAACTGCAAAACAAAATTCACAATGAAAAGGAGAAATTTTTACATCTTAATTGGCACTGCAACATTGCTGACCAGGCTTTATATTGAATACAGAACCTCACTAATTCCTGGTACAGGAGGAGGTTACAATCCGGTTCAAATAAGAGCCATTATTGAGACAGGACGATTGGCTATCGCAGATATGCCATTTGTTTTTTATCTGAATGCTTTCTTTGTTAAAATATTTTCTTTGATTTTTGCCGGGAGTGAGATAAATAAGCTTATCATAAATGTTGTAAAAATAACAGGTTCTGTTACCATTCCGGTTTTACTAATACCCTTATATTTTATAAATCAAAAAATTACTGATAAAAACATTACCAGTTTTTATGAATTTTCCCTCGTTGCATTTGCAGTACTGTCATTTTCACCATTAGAACTAAGTGCAGAAGCAATGAAAAATGCCTTAGGCTTATCTTTTATGACCCTGTTTATATTTATTTACCTGCAATACATTAAAACTAAAGAGAGTAAATACTTAATAATAACAATATTATCGTTGTTATTGATTGCTATTACTCATTTTGGAGTATTCTCAATTTCAATTTTATTCTTTTTAATCGGACTGGTTATTATATTTAGAAGGAAAGCAATTTTTCCGATTATTGCCACTCTTCTAGCCGGGGCTTCTTTTATTTCAATTTTCGATCCGGATCGGGCAAAAAACTTGTTTTTAATCTGGGTAAGGGCCTTTGATTTGCCATTCAGACTGTTCTTTTATCCACAAGGGATTTTATATCTTATATTTTCAATTTTTATTATTCTGATTATCAGAAGGGTATTGAAAAAATCGGGAAATAATATTCCGACTATTTACAGGAATTACCTGAACATTTTTTATTATTTCATCATTTTACTGGCTTTCCCATTTTATAATTTTGAATTAGGGAGAAGGCTTGGTCTGATGTTGTTTATTCCGCAGACTATTGTATTGTTGATAATATTTCCTTATTTGAATGTTCGATTAAAGAAAATTATACCTGTTCTTACCCTAATTATAACCATTAGTTCGTTAATATATAACTACACTAATCCAAGACAGACAATTATTTCACAGGAAGCGTACAACGATCTAAAAAATTTAAAAACCGTAATTACAAAGCCTGAGAAAACTTTAATATTTACACGCCATGGATTGGAATTTTGGATTATTTGGGAACTTAAAACCAAGATAGCACAACCTCAAATAAAATTGAATGATAAGATAATTTCAGATTACGATGAGATATTATTCCTGAAACAGAAGAAAGGTTTAAGAATATTGTATCCCGGAGCTAATAATCCTCACCTCAATAATCCAGGTTCTTTTCTGGACCCTGAAGTTCCAATAGAATGCACGCTGATTTATTCTTCCGTTTTTTACGATCTGTATAAATATCCAAAATAAGCTGCCAGTAAATTTAGAAATAAAAAATATTGGTTAATACTGACAATAAAGGCAAGTTTTTCAGCCTCCGCCCCTGAGTCAATTCCGGTATAGGCACAGTTGCCATTTGTGTTCACTTTGTTCGCGTGTCATTCGGTGGCTTTGCCCTCTGAAGCCTTGGCGGAAGAGGGTAATTCATTGGTAATTCGGTTGTAACTTGCCCCTCTGTCGCTTCGCGACATCTCCCCTGAAGGGGAGAAAAATCGGTAATTTTCGTGTGATGGTATAACACCCGAAGGGCAAATTACCATGAATTACGTCCACCAGACGGCGGACAAATTACGGCGCGCAGCGCCAAATTACGCGAAGCAAATTACATCCGCCTACCGGCACTAACCTGCCCGAATTCCGAACGCCATCAGCACATCGCCATGCCGAAGGTACAGGATACCTTTATTGATCACCGGGTGTGAAAAATGCTGTTTTGTACCTCTGGTTATTCTGAATGAACTGACTTTGCTGATCATTCCGTTATTATAGGAGAGAAGCATAAGCTCACCCCTATGATTATAATAATACAGCATATCATCTGCTTCAATTATCGCACCGCTGCCAACTCTCAGAGAGTCGGTTATAACGCCCGTCTCCGCATTTACTGACCTCACATCAGGTGCTGCGGTACCACAGCCATAGAGGTAATTGCCTGTTTTTACAATACCTCCCATAAAGCTGTCAAAGCGTGCATTACGCCAGTCCTGGGTTATAGCGGTACCATCATCCGAAAGTGTAAGCTTTACTCCGCCATTACCGTCTCCGGCTGCGTAAAATATTGAACCATCTTCATAAATTACAGTATTGGCATGAGTATCACCATTTCCGGGGGTTCTCTTATCCGGTGGATAATTATCCTGTTCCTGCGACCACAACAGCTTTCCGGTCTCTGCTTCGAAACCCATAAGATGATAGGCAGAGAATGTCACCAGGATCTTTTTGCCTCTGTGGTCTATTATTGCGGGAGAGTTATATCCCGAGCGCTCTCCAAACCCCTTGTTCGACCAGATAAGCTTACCGGTATAGCGATTCAGAGCAACGACGTTGTATTCCTTTCCACCGGGAGTCCAGAATACTTTATCCCCTGAGACAACCGGTGCTTCAGAATGTCCGTGCAGCGGCAGCTCTCCCCGGAACTCCTTTGCAAGCTCTTTTGACCAGATTATTTTGCCGTTGTTCCTGTCGACACAATAGAGATCTCCAAGACCGGTTCCTGTATAAATATGCTTATCAGTAATAGTAGGTGCTGATCTTGAGCCCGGACTTGATTTCACCCATTCCCTGCCCAGGGTGGTCTGCCATTGTTTCTCTCCTTTAAGATTAAAGCAGTAGAGTATTGCCATTGAATCGATCTCACCTGTTATGTAAAAATTTTCTTCGGTGAAAACCGGGGAAGCAAATCCGTTTCCCAGGTTATCAACTGACCATAATTCCTTTGGCCCGTCTGCAGGCCAAGTCTTAAGCAGATCCGATTCCCGGTAAATACCTTTACGGTCGCTGCCACGCCATTCATAGACCTTTGTCTCCGGCGCTGATGATACCAGCAAGAATGTCAGTGCTAAAGCAAGAGTAGAATTCATACCTTTTCTAAAAAGGTATAAAGATAAAATTTTCAACCATTTTTGAGTTAAACAATATTTTATCCCTGTTGTTAAAAATATATTAAACTAAATATTTTATAAAATGCAAAACAAAGAAAAGAAACAAGGAATTATTGCAGGTATTGCTTTGGTTATTATGGCTATTGTAGCAGGATTCTCCTTTGGATATGTACACAATAATCTAATAGTAAATTCTCCTGAAATTACCTTAAAGAATCTGATGGCAAATAAATCACTTTTTTATGCAGAATTATTTGGCTGGAGTCTAATTTTCATAACTGACTTAATCGTAGCAATAACATTGTACTTCTTCTTTCGAAGCGTTTCAAAGCAAATATCTCTGATAACTGCTCTTATCAGAATTGTTTATACTCTGATATTGGGAATTGCTGTTATTCAGCTATATAAAATAGTCCCAATCTTATTATCCGATAATAATCCAACAGACCAACTTGTTTATTCCGAAATCTTTTCTAATGCACAACTATTTGAAAAACTTTGGTCAGTTGGTCTGATTGTATTTGGTTTACACCTGGTCGGCTTGGGATATTTATCAAATAAGTCCGATTCAGTTCCAAAGCTTTTAGGTTATTTGTTATATTTTGGTGGAATTAGTTATACAGTTCTACATACATCGACCCAGTTTAGTTTATTCAATACCAAAATTCTGAAAACAATAGAAAATATTCTTGCTTTGCCAATGGCACTTGCAGAAATATTACTGGCTTTCTGGTTAATATATAATGGATTCCGCAAAGTATCATCTGAAATAAAATCGTAGAGCATGAAAAGAACAATTATAATAATTGCAATATTACCACTTGTCCTTTTGATTTTGATACTTACAATTCTATCCATAAAATATTCTCCTGTATATGTGTATCGTTTGATAACACAAAATGTAGCTGACGTATATGATTACAAACTATATGAAAATAGAAACATAAAGGGCTCTGATAGCGTTTTTCAATTTATTGATAAACAAGAATCCGGATATATTGAAGGTTTGTTCCAGGAAAGAATATCAGACTCTGGTTTTGAAACGCTTGATAAGTGGGCAGAAAAATCAAAAACTACAGCACTTATTTTTATTAGAAGAGATACTGTCTTATTTGAAAAATACTTTAATGGTTTCAGGAGAGATTCCTATTTTCATTCGCAATCTATGGCTAAATCATTTATTTCATTTTTAGTTGGGGCAGCTATTGATGATGGTTTAATTTCAAGTGTTAATGATTCAATTACAAAGTATATTCCGGAATTATTGAAAAGGGATGCAAGGTTTGGTAAAATCACCATTAAGCATTTATTGGAAATGCGTTCGGGTCTGGCCTACAATACCAGTTATATTCCTGCTACACATATTCATGCCCCATGGCATGACGAAGCAATAGGTTACTATCATCCCAATGTTAGAAAATTATTACTTAAAAGGGTTAAAATTGCAACGGAACCTGGCGGTACCTTTCAATATTGTAATTACAATACCAGCTATTTGGGGTTAATAATTGAAAGAGCAACAAAAAAAGCTGTATCTGAATTTCTTGAAGAGAAATTATGGTCTCAAATAATGGAATATGATGCCTTATTTTCCATTGATAGTAAAAAATCAGGATTTGAATATATGCCAAGCCGATTAATAGCTAGAGCTATAGATTATGCAAGATTTGGACGTCTCTTTCTTAATAATGGTAACTGGAATGGAAATCAAATCATTTCTGAAGACTGGGTATCAGAGTCAACAAGAGAAAATAAAACGATACCTCGCAACACATATCCTGACTGGTTTGGCTATAGTTGTAAAAAGGTTTATTATAGTTATCAATGGTGGGGGCATTCAAACTGTGACTCTACTTTTCAATTTACAGCCTCAGGTAATTTAGGACAAAACATATATGTTATACCGGATAAGGAAATCATCATTGTACATTGCGGTAATTCACCTGAGCATTACGGAGATTTTGATTTATGGAAGGTTGCTGAAAATATAAACAAATTTGAACACTCTGAAAAATGACATGGTAGCAAAGAAACGAATAAAACAAATAATCAGAATCGCATTGCTTTCAGGAACTTTTATTTCCCTTTTCTTCGTTCCCTGGCCCCTGGTAAAAGCATTGATAAAGCCGCTTCCTGATACCATTCAGGAACAGGTAAATGAAGCTGTTAATATGGGATTTGACGGAATTATTGTTTGTATTGATGAAGCAGGAAAAATGCCCGCGTTTTATGCTGCTGGTTATAAAAACAGAGAAAACAAAATCCCTGCTGACCCTCATGCATTATTCAAAATAGCCAGTGTGGGTAAGCTTTATAATGCCCTGGCTGTAACAAAACTGGTAAGTAGCAGTATTTTATCATTGGATAAAACTCTGGCCAGTTATTTGCCGGATTTGAAAGGAAGAATTGAAAATGCCGATAAAATTACCCTGAGAATGATGGTGCAGCACAGAAGTGGCATCCCCAATTATACCGATATAAAAAATTATTGGATCGCACCAAAAGAAAATGATGACGAAAAGCTTGCCTTGGTCCTTGATTTACCGGCTAATTTTGAGCCTGATGAAGACTATGAATATTCTAATACAAATTACTTATTGCTCGGAAGAATTATGAATAAGGTTTTAGCTTATAACCATTTTCAATTTATAAAGGAAGAAATTCTAATGCCCCTGGAGCTAAACCATACATATGGCTCAATTCACGATGTAAACATTGATGACGTAATGAGTGGTTACTATGTTGGATACGATGCCGATTTAAAAACAGATGATATTGGTTCTATGCTGGCAACATCTGATGACTTAGCTAAATTTATTAGAGCTTTAAACGATGGCTCAGTGTTTAAGGATAAAAAAGAGCAGGAAATTTATTCGTCAATCTACAAATATGAACATACAGGCCTGATTCCTGGTTATCAAACCATTGCCAAATATCATAATGACATAGATGCTGTAGTCATTCAATTTACAAATACAGTAGATCTTGAAGGATATAATTGGAATTTGTCGGAAATTGTATATAATCGTATAGTGAGGATATTACAAAGAAAGAAAAGCTCCTAATATTGCTTTCCTTTTTGAATGATGCAAACACAAAAGTACTGTTGCAAACACTTATAATACTTTAACAGGCTCAGCCTTCTTTGCCATCGGACAGACAAATTACAATGAATTACGGCGAAGCCGAATTACAGTTCGCAGTTGGCAATAAGCAATTGGCAACGTTGAACCTGGAACCTGTGTCCACGCATATACATAATTTGGTATATTAGGATAAATTTTGTCTGCAGATAACCTTATCAGGCTTAAGGTTCAGGTGAAATAATGATAACAAGGTTCCAGTAATATAAAATTTTAAGTATAATCAGAATGAAAATAGCGATTATCGGATCAGGAGGAGTTGGGGGATATTTTGGTGCCAGACTTGTCAAAGCAGGCTTTGATGTTTCATTCCTGGCACGTGGAGACCAGCTTAAGGCAATTAAGGAAAAAGGACTTACAGTTAAGAGTATACTCGGTGATTTCAAAGTAGAGAATTTAAAAGCAACAGACAGGATAAATGAAATAACTGAACCGGATTTGATTATTATCTGTGTCAAAGCATGGCAGATAAAAGAGATCCGCGATGATCTGAACAGGATTCTGCATCATGATACCATCATTCTGCCACTCCAGAATGGTGTTCTGGCAGTTCCGGAGTTATCTGAAAAGATTGATAAGAAGCAAATTCTGGGTGGATTGTGCCGCATATTCTGTAAGGTCGAATCTCCCGGAGTGATTAACCATTCTGCTGTAACACCAGTTATTGTTTTTGGTGAACCTGATAAAACAAAAACAGAAAGACTTGTTAAAGTACAGAAAATACTGAACACCGCCGGTATAGTGGCAAAAATATCAGATGACATTGAAGCTGATTTATGGAGAAAATTTATTTCGATCTGCACCAGCGGATTATTGGCTGTTACAAGGACAACATACGGAGAACTGAGATCCTTAAAGGAAACAAGGCAGCTGATGATTGATCTGCTCACTGAGATATATCTGCTATCGCAAAAAATCGGGGTTAATATTGAATCTGATTTCGTGGAAAAAAGCGTCTTATTCATTGATTCTTATCCTTATGAAACCACATCTTCCCTGACAAGGGATGTATGGGAAAATAAGCCTTCAGAGCTTGAATACCAGAACGGTACTGTTGTCAGGCTTGGAGAGAATTACGGAATAGACACCCCGGTTAACAGGTATGTTTATTATAGTATTTTACCGGGGGAATTAAAGGCGAGAGGGATAGACTTAAAAATCCGGAGCCGGCAACATTGAGCGAAATAAAACACTACTGCATCATCACTCTATTTATTTCGTCTTTTAACCGGAAATCCCTGAAAAAAAGAACATTATTGAACCTGATCGGTCAGTTCTGTCCGGTTATGCAGGAACCTGTGATGCCAATGGCAGGAAAATCGTTTTAAGCTTATCAGAATCGGGTGCGCAGGCAAGCATATCAGAAGGTCCTTTCCTGACTGTATATTTCTGCAGTCCTGTTGAATTTTTTATCAGGGAGTCGAAAGGTGTCCTCAGATTTAAAAAGGATAAGAATCAGCTTGTAACTGGTTTTTCAGGCAATGATATTGAAGCAACCAGGAGATTCCTCATTCATCCCGATAAACAGGGATTCATTCGGAATTACATATCATATTGATTTAGTGAGGGAAAGAAGGGTGCGCCGTGTGCCGTTGAGCCGCTGCGCCACTGCGCCCCACATCGTGACTGATCCAACGAAAGTGTTAAATTTATGGATACTTTTTGTCCGCATATAACAAGTTAGCCTTAAATTATAAAAATCCTGCCTGCGAGACAACCTGATAACAAACTTCTTAGTACCTTTGATAGTATCAAATGATACTATCAAACCTGGACTATTATGAAACCTCCATATCAGGTTACAACGAGGATTCTTGAACAAATTGCTTTAATTGCTGAGAAAATTGGGGAGATTAATGCTGCCTACCTATATAAACCTCCGACTGAATTAAGAAAGAAGAATAGAATCAGGACAATTCAATCTTCTCTTGAGATTGAGGGTAATTCACTTTCCCTGGATCAGGTTACAGCAATTCTGGACAATAAAAAGGTTATTGCACCAAAAAAAGATATTCTTGAGGTAAAAAACGCAATTAAAACTTACGAAAGTCTTGATAGCTATAATTATACAAGTCTGACATCATTTTGTAAGGCTCATGCAACTTTGATGAATGGTCTTATTGAAAATGCAGGAAAGATTCGAACCAAATCGGTTGGAATTCTTAAAGGTTCAAAAGTAACACATATTGCACCTCCCGGGGATATTGTAAAATCTCTGGTAAAGGAATTATTCGATTATCTTAAAAAAGAGAAGGACCTTCTGCTTATAAAGAGTTGTGTTTTTCATTATGAAATTGAATTCATCCACCCATTTATTGATGGAAACGGTAGAATTGGGAGACTCTGGCAAACTTTAATTCTAAAACAATATTCACCAGTTTTTGAATTCCTTCCAATCGAATCATTGATTAAAGCTAAACAAAATGATTACTATCGAATACTTGGTGAATCTGATAAGAAAGGTGACTCAACCGGGTTCATAGAATTTATGCTTCAGATCATTAACGAATCGCTTGAAGAGCTCCTGACAAATCAGAATGTTAATCTAACCTCTAAGGACAGATTGGTCATTTTCAAAGATAAAATAGGGAAATCGAGCTTTAACCGGAAGGACTATTTGAGGCATTTCAGAGACATTTCTACTGCAACAGCCAGCCGTGACCTGAAACTAGCAGTAGAATCAGGATTACTGGATAAATCTGGAGATAAAAGGACAACTTCATACAAATTTAAAAAATAAAAACCTAAGGCTAACACTGCATAGTCTCTAATTTTAAGTCATTTACAAACTTAAATTATGAAATTAATGTATCGTACCGGAGACTATGCTTTTATCATAAGTTCTAAAGGTAAGTTGTTCAGCCTTTGGCAAGCTCAGGATTGGCAACCATAAAAGAGTAAATTTGCTAAAATCACATGAATAAAATAAATTATAACAATGAAGAATTATTTATCAGGACTAAAAATGCTCTTTCTTTTAGTCATACTTGCTTTTTCAGATGGCTTATCGGCTCAGCCTCAAAAGTCAGATAGTTTTTTCGAACCAGGTAAATTGTGGTATGATACTGAAGGACATCCTATTAATGCCCATGCAGGAAGTTTGCAAAAGTTTGATGATGGCAATTACTACTGGTATGGTCAGATAATGATTACAGGCAAAAGAGGTTCAGATGCCTGGGTGGGTGTCAGCTGCTATAAATCAAGAGATTTATATAACTGGGATTATATTGGGGTTGTTTTGCAGGTAGAAGACCATCCTTCATCGCTCATTACACGTGGTTGCAAAATTGAACGACCTAAGGTTATTTATAACAAAAAATACAAGCAATATATTATGTATTGGCATCACGATATAAACGGACAAGGTCATAAAAATGCATTGGTTGGTATTGCTAAATCCGATAAGCCCGAAGGACCATTTAAAGTTGTGAAAATCTTCAGGCCTTTGTCCGGATTTTATCCGGAAAATGTTCCGGCAACAGAAAAAACGACTGATATTGGTCCATATCCTTTTGATTTTGTTTTCGATGGCGGCAGTATACCAATGCACGCTGATAGTTTGAAAATTTATAAACGCGATTTGCATGTCGGGCAAATGGTACGCGACATGACTTTGTTCGTGGATGATAATGAAAAAGCGTATCATATCTATTCGTCTGAAGAAAACAGCACCCTGCATATTGCAGAGCTAACCGATGATTATTTAGGATATACAGGACGCTACAAACGTTTTTTTCCTGGCAGATTTAATGAAGCTCCGATAGTATTTAAAGATAAGGGCAAGTATTACCTGATAGCATCTGGCTGCACAGGCTGGGCACCAAATGCTGGACGTTCGGCTTATGCCAGGGATATACTCGGTGAGTGGACAGAGATGAAAAATCCTTTTATGGGTAATGATGCCGATATTAGTTTTAACTCACAGGGTGCTTGTTTTTTTCGAGAAGGAAATAATCTGATTTATATTGGCGATCGATGGAATCCTAATAATCCAGTGGATGCGCGCTATATATGGTTACCTATCACTATTGATAAAAATCAACCAGTAATAAGGTGGCTTGATAAATGGAGCATGACAGATTAAAAAGTTAAATTTTCCTGAATAAGAAGGGGGTAAAATATACGGTTGCCAACACGCAGTCATAAAACATTGTGCGGATAGTGCTGTATTTGAACGAAATAACATTTAACAGGCGGCTCAGCAGGCAGACAGGTTTGTGTTTCAAAATGCACAACGATTTTATACTGCTATCTGTGGTCAGTAAAATTTGTCCCGCAAAGGCAAAAACCGCGACATCTGCCAACCGGCGGACAAATTACCATGAGTTACTTCCGACGCCAGGAGGACAACGCCCCCTGCTTTGCCATCCCTAGCTTCAGCGTAGGATGGAGCCATGCCCCACGCTCCCTGCCCCACACCCCCTCCTGCACGCCTTCTTCCTGCCTCACCCTGAGCTTGTCGAAGGGTGCGCCGTGCGCCATTACCACCGATTACCGTCTTTCCCTTCCGCCCTCCGCCTCTGTTATTTTTTTCACAATCCTTTCCCCCTTCCGAAAATTTTTCCTACCTTCGGTATGCAATACAATTCTGGAAAGAATTGAACTTATGAAAACCCCAT
>CAYLYN010000153.1:0-1129 GCA_964387565.1 uncultured Rikenellaceae bacterium
TCCTGCATTTTAACAATGCTTAGGTTAACGGCTATGGAGCAGGGGATGTTGAAAATAAATGCAGAATTTCTTCCAGAAATGAAAAATAGATTTACACCGGACTACACTAATCTTCTTGCAGTAGTGGAGAACAGGAGACCAGAACGCCTGCCACTTTACGAACACCATATTGATCCGCCATTCATATCGAAAGTAATGGGAGAGGAGATCGATCCTTCCGGACTGAAAGGAAATGAGCTGACAGATTACTACCGGAAAATCATAGGCTTCTGGAAGGATATGACCTATGACGGATTTGATTTTGAAGCTGCCATATGTGATATCCTTCCGGGACATGGAGCAATCCTTGGTGGTATGGCAGGACCTGTCCAGACCAGGGATGATTTCAATAAATATCCATGGGATGAGATACCCGGATTATTCAAAAGAACCTATGCTCCTCATTTTGAAGCTATCAGAAAAACGCTTCCGGCGGGGATGAAGGCATATGGGGGATGTGGTTATGGAATCTTTGAGGCCAGCCAGGACCTTGTTGGATTCGAATATCTATGCGTTATGCAGTGCATGGATCCCGAGCTGTTCAGAGATATTTTTATCAGGACAGGTGACTTGTGGGTGGAGCTATGGAGCTGGGTGATAGAGAACTATCATGATCTTTTTGTCTTCTACAGGATGGGTGATGATCTGGGACATAAGACTTCAACAATGCTGGAGCCAGATATAATCAGGCAGCATATATTTCCACAGTATAAGCGTGTCATCGATCTTGTCCATTCATCCGGGAAAAAATTTCTTCTTCACAGCTGCGGTTGCATTTTCCCCTTGATGGATGAGATTATTTCACTGGGCATCGATGCCAAACATTCAAATGAGGACCAGATTGCTCCATTCATGGAATGGATTGAGAAATATTCGTCAAGGATCGGTTTGTTCGGAGGATTCGACCTTAATCTATTAATTTTGTCCACACCCGGAGAGGTATATAAAAATGTTCTTGAACAGGGAAGATTATATCGTGCCAAAGCTAATGGCTATGGACTTGGTTCTGGTAATTCAATTCCAGGGTACATTCCGGTTGATGGATTTATGGCTATGATTGAAGCTGTTAAGGAGATTAGAAGGGGTGAGG
>CAYLYN010000153.1:1229-10946 GCA_964387565.1 uncultured Rikenellaceae bacterium
GTGAGGAGTCAATTAGGTACACCATTTTTCAGGATCATTTATCATTGCTATTAACATCCTGCGAACTTCATCATATTCAGAAAGAAGGCTTTCATGTTCTTCTTTAGATAAGTAATTACAATCTCTAGAATAATCTAACCAATCTTCAGTTTCATATTCTTCACCTAATGCGTCGGTTAACTTATTGATAAATGCTTTCACATACCTTCTTTTAGCCCATGATTCTGCAATATTAGCACTTACAGATCTCGAAGACCTTCTTATTTGATCAGTAAGGGAGTATTTTTCTTCTATTGGAAATTGTTTGGATATGTGGAAAATATCCATCGCCAGAATATGGGCTTTTTTATGTACTATCAACTCTTTAAAACTCTTAACACCCATAATTGTATTAATTTTATTTTATAATCTACTACCCCTCATCCCTCACCCCTCACCCCTCATCCCTCACCCCTCACTCCTCATCCCTCACCCCTCACTCCTCATCCCTCAGAATTAAATTCCTTAACAGCATCATAGGCGGCTATCACATTCTCAGGCGGTACTTCCGACAGAATATTGTGAATGGGAGCGAACACAAAACCTCCGTCTTTTGAAAATATCTCACATCTGTTCAATACATCTTTCCTTACTTCTGCGGTAGTAGCCCTGTTAAGTACAGATGCTGTGTCAACCCCGCCACCCCAGAAAACAATATCCCTCCCGAATTCCCTTTTAAGATCAGCAGGATCCATATCATGGCAGTTGGTCTGAACAGGATTAAGTATGTCAATTCCAACATCAATGAAATCAGGAATAAACTGTCTTACACTTCCGCATGAGTGCATGAATATCTTCATATCGGTTTTCTGCTTTACATAATCGCAGAGAACTTTGTATCGGGGTTTGAAATATTTTCTGAAGGTTTCAAGATCAATTAAAGGACCGGATGTCATTCCAAGGTCGTCACCGAATCTGATAACATCAACAATGTCGCCAAGTGCGCTGCACTTTTTTTCAAGTCCGGCAAGATGCATATCAACAAGTATGTCAAGCAATTCAGACAGTTTAGGTTCATCGGTCATCAGGTCAATAAGGAAATTATCCATCCTTCTTATAAAAAATCCCAGTTCAGCAAGTTTTACACCTCCTGACATAACAAGGGCTTTGCCAGTTGACTCTTTTAAATTAAGCAGTTTCTCTCTCATCTCTCCTGCATTCAGGTTTGAAGCATGTGAGTGAACCACCCAGCTGATCTTCTTAAGTGCTTTATTGAGGTCATCAAGATTTTCGGGATAGCCATCTTCATATGGGAAATACATCTGGTCATAGAAAGCAGCTCCCGCTGCTCTTTTTGAAATTATCGTACCATCACTGTCAGCTGTATACCACGATCCGTCATTGTCCCTGAGTGGCCGGTACCATCCCGGAAACTGTGCATTGCTTCCGTCATGAAGTTCAACATTGTACCACTCTCCGGTGTCAACTGATACCCTGTTTATGTCGAGTGCATCAACTCCGAAAATATCGATTATCTCCATATCGACATTGGCAAGTTGCTGTACCACATCAAACACCCTTGAAGGCTTGTCGATCCCAAGATGTTTTTTAAGCTTGTTGTATGCAATAGCTGATATCCCAGTCACCGTTGAACTTCCCAGGTCAACAGGAATTTTATCTGGCTGCTTATGATTCAGTGCAAGAAGTAACCTTTCTCTGGAATTCATTTTTCAGATTTTCAGGAAGATCTTCTTTTTATACAGGATATAAAGAAATATCCATCCAATTGCGGTTATTCCCACCCCATTAATAAGAGGTGTCCATGTTTCAGGCATAAGTTCAGTGAGTCCTTTGAAAAAGAACCTGTTTGCATTGCCGAAATTCACAATCCTTCCGGCCAGGTAAATTGTAATAGGATTCAAGCCTATCACAACAAAGAATAATGTCCATTTTTTATAGCCCCATACGTCAATAATCAGGTAAAACACAGCAAAGAGTAAAAGACTTAATCCTCCTACATAACAGACAAATGAACTTGACCACAGGTACTTGTTTATTGGGAAGGCGAGATTCCATATCCTGCCCAGAATTATTAATCCTGCTGCTGCAAGCACCATATACAGAACCTTTCTCAGTGGCTTATCAGTCAGGTATTGTGAACTTATGAACTGTCCGGTCAGCATTCCAAGAAGAGCAGTGCTGATAGCGGGTATGGTGCTGAACAGACCTTCGCTGTCGCCATATTCATAGCAGCAGAATCTTCCCGGTAACATCAGCCTGTCGATATACCCTGCGAGGTTGCCCTGGGTGGAAAATGGATCGGTGGCACCAAGATCATGTGCAGGAAAGAGAAGAAATAAGAGCCAGTAGACAACCAGTATACCTGTAATCCAGATAATACGGAATGTAAGCTTTGTATTCATAAAAATAAGAGCGGCAAACATCCATGCCAGACCTATTCGTCCCAGGACGCTGCCATAACGCATATTGGCAAAATCGAAGCTTATTCCGTTATTGTAGATAATACCTAAAAGAACCAGTAACACTCCACGGCTGATTACATGCCGGTAAATTGATTGCCGGCTGTCATTCATTGCAGTTCTTTTTGCAAGTGAAAAGGGGAAAGATATTCCTGCTATGAAAAGAAAGAGGGGAAAGATCATATCATAAAAGTGAAATCCGTGCCATGGCACATGATGAAGCTGCTCTGACCACCATTTAAGAACAGGCCATCCGGTCAGTGTTGCGAGACCGACAAAAATATTCTCCCCGCCCATTATCCAGAACATGTCGAAGCCACGAAGTGCATCAAGGGAATGAAGTCTTTTTGAAGGTGTTTTTGGTTGTAATTCCATAGTTTAACGGGTAATAATTATTTGTCAATTTAAGTTAAAAATTTTCCATTGAATGGATTTATTCGCTTATAATTTGCATATTTGAATACCGATAAGGAGAAGCTTCAAATATAAGAATTATTGTAAATGTCATTAACCCACTTCACATTTAAGAAATAATGAGTGTATCCCAATCCAATGGTTCAGGACCGGGCCTTAAACGTGTTCTTGGACTTTCTTCACTGGTTCTATATGGTATTATTCTTATTCAGCCAACTGCACCAATGCCTCTTTTCGGTGCTGCGGCCACCCTGGCTAAGGGCCATGTCGTCACAACTATAATAATTGGGATGATAGGGATGATGTTCACCGCCATAAGCTATGGACGGATGGCCAATGTATATCCCAGTGCCGGATCGGCCTATGCCTATGTCAGCAGGGAGATACATCCTTCTCTTGGTTATTTCATTGGCTGGGGAATGATATTTGACTATATCATGAATCCTATCATATGTGTAATCTGGATAAGCAAGGCAGCAATGAATATGATACCTGAGATTCCATTCCCGGTTTATGCTGTTGCCTTTACCTTGCTTTTTACCGGGATGAATCTGAGAGGTATTGAAGCCAGCTCCCGTACAAATGCAATAATTGCAACAGGACTGGGTGTCGTAATTATTCTTTTCCTCGGGGCAGCAGTCAGGTATTTACTGATAAATCCTCCTTCAGGTGTATCTGAATGGACCAGGCCATTTTATGATCCTCAGACGTTTTCATTTTCAGCAGTTTCGGCAGGAGCATCACTTGCAGTACTTACATATATTGGTTTTGACGGAATATCAACCCTCTCAGAAGAGGTTAAAAATCCCCGGAGGAATATACTTCTGGCATCTGTGCTTGTGTGTATTATAACAGGTACGCTCGCATCAATACAGGTATATACAGCCCAGATGGTATGGCCGGGCAGTTCTTTTCCTGATCAGGATACAGCATTTGTTTATGTTGCCGGAAAAGCAGGAGGTATGTGGCTGTTCCATGTTGTTAATTTTGCCCTGCTTATAGCAACAATTGGTTCGGGATCAGGAGCGCATCTCGGAGCAGGAAGGCTCCTGTACGGTATGGGTCGTGATAATGCAATCCCGAAGAAATTCTTTTCATACATTAATCCCAAAACCAGGATCCCTTCAAACAATATTCTTCTTGTTGGAGGAATTGTTTTGATCGGTGCTTTTCTTGTCACATATTCACTTGGAGCTCAGCTCTTGAATTTTGGAGCCCTGATAGCCTTCATGGGAGTAAATGCTTCCTCATTCGCACATTATTTCCTTGCAAGTAAAAAGAAGACTTTCTGGAGTTTTATTGTTCCGGTACTCGGGTTTTCTATCTGTCTCTATCTTTGGTTCAGTTTAGGGGGATCAGCAAAGGTTGTTGGTCTGATATGGCTTTCTATCGGTGTTCTTTACGGGGCATATCGTACTTCGTGGTTTCGCAAACCTCTGCAGTTTGCTGAATTAAATAATAATGAGGATTAAAAATTCATTACAGACCATATAAAATGTTAAAAAATTCAGCTATGAAGAAATCATTAAATCATTTCGGATTATTATCAGCTTTCGCGCTGGTTTTAATTTTATTATCAGCAGGAAAAAATAATTTATCTGCCCAGGCAAAACAGGAGTACTATGAAATTAGGATTTACCATGTTTATGGTGCACAGGAAGGCAAGGTGGATGCATTTTTGAAAGATGTTTATCTTCCCGCCCTGCACAGGTCAGGTATTACTAAAGTAGGAGTATTCAAACCACTTGAGACTGACCTGCAGGCTGGTAAAAAGATATATGTTTTCATCCCTTATAAAACGCTTGAGCAGTATTCACTTTTATCAGAAGTGCTTTCAAAGGACAAAGCATATCTCGATGCCGGAAAATCTTTTTTAGCCGCACCTTACAATGAACCTCCTTACAAAAGGCATGAAAGCATCCTTTTAAAAGCATTTAAAAACATGCCGCAACCATTTTTTCCACAGTACACAAATCCGGCTTCGGAAAGAGTTTACGAACTGAGAAGTTATGAGAGTGCCACTGAAGATCTGGCAACCAGGAAAATTCATATGTTCAATGAAGGAGGTGAAATCGATATATTCACAAAACTCAAATTCAACGCTGTTTTTTATGGCGAAGTTCTGTCCGGGTCCACCAAGCCTAATCTGATGTATATGACTACATTCACAAACATGCAGTCACGCGACGAACTTTGGAAGGCATTCGGAGCATCTTCAGAATGGAAGAACCTTTCTCCTAAGGAGGAGTACAAGAACACAGTATCATATATTGACAGGTATCTTCTTCGCCCGACAAGCTATTCAGATTTCTAGGAAATAATCTCTGTGATCCTCTGTGTCTTCTCCGTGTCCCGATAGCTCCCGATAGCTATCGGGACGGGACTCTGTGTAACAAAAAGAACTTACACAGAGAGACACAGAGTTGCACAGAGTTACACAGAGGTTCTTAAGGAAGTTTTACACTCCTACATCAATTTTTGAGATAGCATCTTCAACTTCAGCTACTGTCAGTTCATGATCAGGCAGATTATTTTCAAAGTACTTCTCATAAGCTGAAATATCGAAGTGTCCATGGCCACTGAGGTTGAACAGAATTGTTCGTGATACACCTTCAAGGTCAGCTTTCCTGGCTTCATCAAGTGCACCGGCTATGGCATATGACGACTCAGGTGCCGGAAGTATCCCTTCGGTCCTTGCGAACAGAACTGCTCCTTCGAAGCATTCCCTTTGCATTTTCGCTTTTGCTTCAATAAATCCGTCCTTAAGCAGCTGGCTTACAAGCACACCTGCTCCATGGTATCGTAGCCCACCTGCATGGATCTTGTCAGGCATGAAGTTATGTCCAAGGGTGTACATCGGAAGGAGAGGAGTCATCCCGGCAGTATCACCAAAGTCATAGGTGAATTTGCCTTTTGTGAGTTTCGGACATGATGAAGGTTCCACAGCCACAAGCCTCATGTTTTTACCATTCTGAAGTTTTTCACGTAGAAATGGAAAGGCAATTCCTGAGAAGTTTGAACCACCACCAAAACATCCTATAACAACATCGGGATAGTCACCGGCCTTATTCATCTGAACAATAGCCTCTTGTCCTATAATTGTCTGATGCAGAATAACATGATTCAATACACTTCCAAGTGAATACTTTGTATATGGATCCTGGGCTGCAATTTCCATAGCTTCAGAAATTGCTATTCCGAGACTGCCTGGTGAATCAGGATCTGTTTCAAGTATTTTCCTTCCTGCAGATGTAAGTGTACTCGGAGATGGAACAACCTTTGCATTATAAGTATTCATCAAAAGCTTACGCCCGGGTTTCTGGTTGAAACTTACCTTTACCATGAATACGAGAAGTTCAAGACCAAAATGGTTACAGGCGAAACTCATTGCACTTCCCCACTGGCCTGCTCCTGTTTCGGTTGTTATTCTTCTTACGCCCTCCTTTTTGTTGTAATATGCCTGGGCAATAGCTGTGTTGGCTTTATGTGACCCGGAATAATTCCCTCCCTCATATTTATAATATATCTTGCTTTTTGTGCCAAGAGCTTTTTCGAGATTATAGGCCCTGAAAAGAGGAGAAGGGCGGTAGCTTATATAGAGGTCGAGTACCTCATCAGGAATATCAATATATCTTTCGGTTGATACCTCCTGTTTTATTAGTTCCATCGGGAAAACAGCAGCAAGATCCTCCGGACCTACAGGCTGTTTAGTTGCCGGGTGAAGCGGAGGCAAAGGCTTATTGGGCATGTCTGCCATGATGTTGTACCATTGCCGTGGCATTTCATTTTCTGTTAAGACGATTTTTTTAAGTTTTTCCATGATTTCAAGATTTATTTTGGTTAATTATTTTCAAAAAAAAAAGCACGCTGTGTACAGCGCGCCTTTCGAAGATATATCCTTATACTCTTATAATATGGCTTGTTACACAGCATTACTGAGGCAGCTGCACCAAGACCAGATATATGAGCGGTTTGTTTTCATGTCATCAAAAATAGTAATATTTTTAAAAATCAAAATAAAAAATCAACTTTTTTAATCTGTTCAGCTTTATTTGTTTTGAAATGTAATGCAATTATCAGATTTTGTTTAATTCATGAACAATGGCACCAAGCGATCTTATATCATCAAAAAATCCAGGATATGATTTGGCTACACTCTGAGAATCCTTTATAAATACTGTTCCTGATGCCTTCAGTGCAGTAACCGCCATTGCCATTGCAATCCTGTGATCCTCATGCGATTCCACCTTTCCGCCTGTTGGCCGGCCACCTTTTATTTTCATAACATCACCTTCAACAGCAACCTCTATCCCGATCCTTCCGAATTCCTGGCGGATAGCTTCAGCCCTGTTGCTCTCCTTGTGCATGAGTCGAGAAACACCAATGATAGTGGAAACGCCATCACAGTAAGAAGCTAAAGCTGCAAGAGGGGGAAAGAGATCAGGTGCATGGGTTGCATCAAAGCTGAATGCCTTAAGTTTTGAGGCTTCGATAGTTATTTTATCATCAGTCACCGTCGTACGTGCACCTGCATCCTTCAGAGCATTTAATACTGCGATATCGCTCTGGCGGCTTGAGGATTGCAGTCCTGTTACAGTAAGATTACCGTTAATTGCACCGGCTACGAGCAGAAATGCTCCTCCGCTCCAGTCTCCTTCAACAGTATATTCACGGGGAATATATTTCTGGTTACCAGGTATTCTGAACAATGAATAATTATCGTTATGTATTACTATTCCAAAATCTTTAAGTATCTGAAGAGTCATATCTATATATGGCCTGCTTTTAAGATTTCTGACTTTAATTTCAGAATCTTCCGGTACAACTGGCAATGCCATAAGCAGTCCTGTAAGAAGCTGGCTGCTGACAGATCCGTCTATTTCACATTTTCCGCCTTTGAGAGGTCCTTTGACCGACAATGGTAGATGCCCGTCAGTGGTCTGACATATAACTCCAAATTGACTCAGGGCCTCCTCAATCATGTTCATAGGTCTTTTTCTCAAAGAGTTAGCTCCTGTCATTATTATTTCTTCCGGGAATAATGCTGCGACAGGGGAGAACATCCTTATTGCAAGTCCTGATTCACCACAGTTTAGCTTTGCTTCTCTGAGTTCACCTGTACCGTCAATGACAAGCCTGTCGGGTGAAGGTTCAATTCTTGCGCCCAGACCAACTGCTATGCTCATGGCGGCAAGGGAGTCGTCACAATATGAAGGATTATGGATTGTACTCTCTCCGTCAGCCAGCAGAGCTGCAGCAATAGCACGCTGGGTCATACTCTTTGATGATGGGGCTTTTACAGTGCCATTCAGTGGTGACGGATCAATGTGTCGTTCCATTTACTTTTTCTTTATGTTTTCTTCCTCATTCATAACTTTCATCTGGTGGTTGATCGACTCCTGGTGAATAGCCTTAAAAATTGCATCAACCATCTCAGCACTGAGTCCTTTGGCCTGGCCTTTTACAATAGCCCTTTTAATAATTTCATCCCACCGGATACTCTGCAAGATAGTGATATTATTTGCCTTTTTATAGCGTCCTATTGTTTCGGCAATCTTCATTCTTTTTTCCATAAGATCCAGAAGATGGTCATCATATACGTCAATCTGCTGGCGCAGCTCTCCGAGAACATCAATAAGCTTTGGATCGGCAGGATTCGGATTCCTTAATATCAGTCTGCTGAGGAGCTCCTTAAGATCGTTAGGTGTTACCTGCTGCGCTGAGTCGCTCAGTGCTTTTGCCGGATCAATATGCGATTCGATCATCAGACCATCGAAGTTGAGGTCCATTGCTTTCTGTGATATCTCATGCAGGTACATCCTTGCTCCTGCAATATGGCTTGGATCGCAGATTATTGGAAGATCAGGGATCCTTCTCCGTAGTTCAATAGGCAGCTGCCAGTTAGGCTGATTGCGGTATAAGGTCTTCTCATATGATGAAAATCCTCTGTGTATGGCCCCTATTCTTGTAATTCCTGCCCTTGCAATCCTTTCAATGGCACCGACCCACAATTCAATATCAGGATTAATAGGGTTTTTGATCAGAACCATGACATCCACTCCCTGAAGGGCATCAGATATCTCCTGTACTGTGAAAGGATTAACAGATGTCCTGGCTCCTATCCACAGCATATCTATACCATATTTAAGGGCTTCATAAACATGTCGTTCGTTGGCAACCTCAGTTCCTACGAGCAAACCGGTTTCCTGTTTTACCCTTCTGAGCCATTTCAGGCCTTCTGAACCAACACCCTCAAAAGAGTTTGGCCGTGTCCTTGGTTTCCATATTCCTGCACGGAAGACACTTACCTCTTTCAGTTCAGCAAGCTGTCGTGCAGTCTCCATTACCTGTTCTTCAGTTTCTGCACTGCAGGGACCGGAGATAAGAAATGGCCTGCCTTTGTAGCCTTTCCAGTCGGTTATCTGTGAGTTTTCAATTTTCAGGACCATATTTTTAAGTTTATAGTTATTACGTTTTTTAATTCTGATGTTCAATGTTATTTTAATCTACTGCCTCCTGGAGCTGTTGAAAAAGTTATTTTTAACCACAAAGAACACAAAGTTCTCACAAAGGACACAAAGGTAAAGCCTTGAATATTATTTCTTTGTGTTCTCTGTGTCCCGATAGCTATCGGGATTCTTTGTGACCTCTGTGGTTTATGGATTTTGACTTTTTCAACAGCCCCCCACTGATTGCCAGTTACCTGGTACAGTACTTATCCCTTTATTCAGTTATCAATTAAGGATTTTTCGAATTTTATTAGCCTCCTCCATAAGTTTTTTTAAGCCGTCAAGATCTTTTTCCTTTATCATTTTTTTAAACTGATTCATTTTTTCGATGTAGG
>CAYLYN010000154.1:0-10931 GCA_964387565.1 uncultured Rikenellaceae bacterium
TGCAACTTTTCTTCCTCAGCCTGTGCATATAACCAGCCTGCAACTCCTGCGAATCCGTTAGTCTCTGCCCAGATTGCCATAGCCAGATAGAGGTTTGATGAATAGGCCTCTCTTTCAACCTGACGGTTACAGATATCTTCAATTTTTTTCTTTAACATAATATTTTAGTTTTAATTTCCATTTATAATAACAATTATATCAGTTTTGTTGTTCAGGACCAAGCAACTCCTCTATTTTTGATATAAGGTCATTGATTGAGAATGGTTTTGAAAGAACCGCATGAGCTCCGAGTGCTTTAGCCAGATTAAGATAGCCTCCCGGGCCAGCTTTCCCGCCTCCCGAAATGGCAATAATCTTAAGTGAAGGTTTCATCTCTTTCAGTTTCATAATGACTTTTAAACCATCTTCTTCAGGCATTATCAGATCTGTAACCACAAGATCTGTCATTGATGGTTTGAAATGAACAATAGCATCTTTTCCGTTTGCAGCTTCAAACACAGTATATTTTCTTCTTATAAGAGATGTCTTTATCATTTCTCTTAACTCAATCTCATCCTCTATTATTAGCACCCTTTGCATAAATACTGAATTTAGCAGACATTAACACGGACAAATTTAGAACTAAAATATTTCTTAAATCACTTTTCACATATTAAAAAATCAATCAGTATCTTTTATAGACATCTGAATTGCATTTTTTATTTCCTTCAAAGAGACAGGTTTTATAAGATGTTGCTTTACAATTTCCGAATTTAGCAATTTTTCTTCAAAAACACTGCAGTTTTGATTAGTAATGATTATACAAGGTAATGCTATTTTCTCTCCTGGATAAATGTTCATAAAATCTTCTGGTTTTACCTCGCCCGAGTCAGTCATATAAATTATCATATCCGGAATCTTGTCTGATTTAGCGAATGCCTTAATAAAGCTTTGTCTGTCACGAATATAAATCAGATCAAAGCCAGCATTCTCAAGTGCCATTGAGAGCATTCTCGATTCATGCTTATTTCCGGCAATAAACATTATTTTCTTTTTGGGGCCGGGAAATGATTCAGTAACCAATTCCCGGTTAGCTACCGGGAGGTATACATAAAATTCTGAACCTTTATCTGTTCTGCTTGAAACAAGAATCTCTCCTTCCATTTCCGAAATAATTCCATAGGTAACTGAAAGGCCCAGGCCTGTCCCTTTTCCTATCTCTCTGGTTGTAAAAAATGGTTCAAAAATCCTGCTCATCACTGACGGCTCCATCCCTTTACCAGTATCCTGAAAAGTGAGAAAGACATATTCATCTGCAACAATATTCTTATTAATAACATCTTTAACAAGTTTTCCCTCAACCACATTCATACTTACAGACAGGACTCCTCCTTTTTCTTCCATTGCCTGAATAGCATTTGTCATCAGATTAATAAAGACTCTGAACAACTGTGTCGGATCGGCCAGCACCATTACATCATCAGTTATATGCTCACTCTTCAGATCAATATTTGAAGGAACCGAGGATTTGATAAATCCCAATGTCTCATTAAGTACCTCTCCTACACTTATCAATATTCTATCCTGTTCGACCTGTCTGCTGAAGGTAAGTATCTGGTTAGTGATTGATTTGGCCCGGAGAACAGCGCCCTGTATTTTTACAACTTTATCAGAAAGATCAGAATTAGGAGGAAGATCCTCTATCAAGAGTTCAGAATAGCCTGATATGGTTGTTAGTATATTATTAAAGTCATGGGCAATACCACCCGCAAGTGCTCCAATGGTTTCAAGCTTATTTGCCTGCAACAGCCGGTTTTCGAGCATCAGTTCCCTTGTTGCATCCTCAACAACAAAATCGAGATATGACCTGGTGCTTGTACTGTCAAATGCAATAAATCCACTGATCCTGCATGATATTTCTTTACCATGACAGTCATGCAAGGATATCCTTCCAAAATTAACGATATGTTTCTCAAGTAGTTGCTCACAATGGATATCGAATAAATAATCCTGGGGATAAAAACTCCTGAAATTAGATTTTAAAATAGTTGATTCATCAATGCATTCCATAATATTCAGGAATGCCCTGTTCGCGTGCAAAATGCTACCATCGGGCAAACACCTCACGATACCAATAGGAAGGTTAGTCTCAAGCTTTTTTAGCTCCTCCTCCTTTTTCTTCAATTCCTGTTCCTTTTGTTTAACTTCATGGATGTCGAAGGTTTCAGCCAAGAGATGTGTGATTCCATCTCCCTCAATTGAAAGTGGTCTGAAGGTCACCTCAAAATACCTGGTCCCGAAACCCGGAGTTCTAAATGATGCTTCATACCTGATAGTCTCTCCTTCAAAGCACCGATCGATGTTATGTTTAATGAAATTGCAAAAAGTCTCTATACCCCAGAGATCTGACAAGGATCTGCCAACTACCTTCTCTCCACTTAGATTATGTGCATTACAGAATGCCAGGTTTACCTTTTCATAGATGTAATCACGGTTGATTACACTTATCATTGATCGTGAATGGTTTATAATGCTATCTGATAACTCTTGTTCACGAGAAAGAGATTTCAAGCTATTCTTACCGCTTTTCTTTTCCCTGCTGGATTTCATATCATTATTTGAATTAAACAGGATAACAGAACCCATAAAAAATGTATTTTCTTAAGAAAATTTCTATGCAGGCAGATACACATGGGCGTCATGATATTTATTACTCTGCGAAATAATCAAGCCAGATTAGTTTATATCAAGATTGAAATTCTTTTTCACATCTTTCAGTATCGGATACTTATTGAAAAGATAATTGTATTTCTGCTCATCAGAATAAATGATTTCATTTGCCTCAGATAAATCTACAATTGTTTCAATATCAATATCATGGAGAATAAATTTTCTTTCAAGGAATGTTATCAGCTTCTGTTTATAGAACTGAACAAAGGTGTCCTTCTGAGTGGCATTGCTTAGATGTATTTTAATTACCTGATTGTTTTCCATTTCAGGCGTAATTGTTTTAAACATACTTTTTATTCTGGCTCCTTCACCTCCCATCTGGTCCGTGAACTCCTTCCAGGCTTTTTCAAGTGATTCCATGTTTAATTCAGATTTTTGTACCGGATTTTCGACAGAATTTGTTATTTGTATTGGCTCGTCATGTAAATCATTAGAAGGTTTCCGGGCTGCAGCGTCATCTTTTAACAAATCTTTTAATGAAATTGATTTTGCTGATTTTTCAATTTTTGGATCGTGCTTTCCAGGTTTGAGATCAGGTTGTATTTCCCTGCTATCAGGCTTACTTTCTGCCTGTCTGACTATCTCCGATCTGGATGGCAGTGATAGTTCATCTTCATGTGGACTTTGAACTAATGACTCAGACTTTTTTTTTTCTGCCTCCTCTGTGATCTCAGATCTTAACCTGCATAATTTTATCAGTGCGAGCTCAACATGAAGCCTTGGATTTTTACTCGATTTATATGCAAGATCACAGTTTGTACCGGTTTCAAGCGCTTCAAAAAGAAAATCCACTGTACATTCAGCTGTTTGCTTCAGATATTGCTGTTTTACTGCAGGTGTAGCTTCAAGTAACTTTACAGTCTCCTGATCCTTACATACAAGGAGATCGCGAAAATGGCTGTTAAGTCCTGAAATAAAATTATGACCATCGAATCCCTTTTCAAGTATCTCATTGAAAGTCAGCAGAACAGATGATACATCACCACTCAATGCCCTGTCAACTGTTTTGAAATAATATTCATAATCAAGGACATTAAGGTTCTGAATCACATCTTTATAGGTAATATTGCTACCGCAAAGGCTGACAACCTGGTCGAATATTGAAAGGGCGTCACGCAAGGCTCCGTCAGCTTTCTGCCCGATGACATGGAGAGCTTCCTCGGCTGCGCTTATTCCTTCACTATCTGCAACATACATCAATCTGCCAACAATATCTTCAATACGTATCCTGTTAAAATCAAATATCTGGCAACGACTAAGTATAGTAGGAATTATTTTATGCTTTTCAGTTGTGGCAAGAATGAATATTGCATGTGAAGGGGGCTCCTCGAGAGTCTTAAGAAATGCATTAAATGCCGAGGATGAGAGCATATGAACCTCATCAATTATATAGATGCTGTATTTACCTATCTGTGGAGGGATCCGGACCTGATCATTAAGACTCCTTATATCCTCAACTTTATTATTTGAAGCAGCATCAAGCTCATGAATATTGAACGATCTGAGAGAATTAAAGGAGAGGCATGATTCACATTTGTCGCAGGCTTCAGCATTTTCACCCAGGTTTATGCAGTTTATTGTTTTAGCGAATATCCTTGCACAAGTTGTTTTTCCTACCCCCCTCGGGCCGCAGAAGAGGTATGCCTGAGCCAGGTGATTATTTTTTATTGCATTCTTCAGCGTATTTGTTATTGTGTCCTGACCAACTACCATGTCGAAGGTTGCAGGGCGGTATTTACGTGCTGAAACGATAAAATTTTCCATAAATCCGAAGCTTATTCCCAAACAATTATTTTGTACAAATATAGCTTTAAAAAGCCATCTCAGATAAGGTTGGCAGAAATAATAAACTCTGACCTGATTGTATAAATAGTTATATGTATCCTATCATTTTTATCTATTTTTTTTCGTATAATCCAAATTTATTGTACTTTTGCGAGCCAAAATCATTAATCTAATAAAGAATTAAAATTATGTTGAATCAGTACGAAACCGTTTTCATTGCAACTCCCGTTTTATCTGAGAACCAGATGAAGGAAGCGGTACAAAAATTCAAGAAGGTCATCACCGATAATGAAGGTGAGATCGTTCATGAAGAGAACTGGGGCCTGAAAAAACTGGCCTATCCAATTCAAAAAAAGTCGACCGGATTTTATTACCTTGTTGAATTCAAAGGCACAGGTGATCTTGTTGAAAAGCTTGAAGTCCAGTATCGTCGTGACGAAAGGATAATCAGGTTTTTGACTTTCAGGATGGAAAAATTCGCCGTCGAATACGCAGAGAAGAAAAGAAGACAGAAAGAATCAGGAAAATCAAAGGAGGAATAGGATATGGCACAGAATGAATCAGAAATCAGATATTTAACGCCTCCGACAGTTGAGGTAAAAAAGAAAAAATATTGTCGTTTCAAGAAGAACAGGATTAAATATATCGATTACAAGGATCCTGAATTCCTGAAAAAGTTCTTAAATGACCAGGGTAAAATTCTTCCAAGAAGGATAACCGGGACTTCACTTAAATATCAGAGGAAAGTGGCAAAGGCTGTTAAGAGAGCAAGGCATCTTGCACTTCTTCCTTATGTAACTGACCTATTAAAATAAGGAGGATATATTATGGAAATTATACTAATGCAGGATGTCAATAAACTTGGACAGAAGGATGATATCGTCAATGTAAAAGACGGATACGGAAGAAATTATCTTATACCGAGAGGATTTGCTGTTGCTGCAACTCCTTCTGCCAAGAAGATGCATGCCGAGAATTTAAGGCAGAGAGCACATAAAGAAGAAAAGATCAGAGTAGCTGCACAGGAGATAGCAGGAAAGCTTGAAGGTGTAAAACTGACTGTTGGCGCAAAAACCAGCTCTTCAGGTAAAATTTTTGGTTCCGTAAACACTATACAGATTGCTGAATCACTGAAGGAAAAGGGATTTGATATTGACCGCAAGAATATTACTCTCCCCGTTGATCAGATAAAGGAGGTTGGTATTTACAAGGCAGTAGTCAAACTTCACAGGGATGTCAGGGTCGAAATTGAATTTGAAATTATCACTGAATAAATTAAACTATCAGGCGAAAAAAAGGGGCATTCTTAAAGCCCCTTTTTTTATGCAATTACAGTATTTAACCGTATTTTAAGAAAAATGTGTATTGTCAATCATAATATCAGAACCTGTCATGGAAGTCTTTCTTTCTCTCATATTTCAGATCGCCTAGGATAGAGGCTTTTGCCCTGATTGTAAAATTCCAGCCTTTCATGGATCCGTTTGGTACCCAGTTTAAATTCATGATCCAGCAATGGAGATCTCTTCTTATCCCAATCTGTGTCATTGTTAATGTTTTGCTGGTAAAATCATAACCACTGGTATAATTCATCATCATTCTCTTTGTGATGGTAACACTACCATTGAAAGAGAGTGTCTGACTGATGGTAGATTTAAGGGCTGGCTTTGAATAGTTAAGGCTGTAGCTTACATTGAAGGTCCAGGGCATTTCAAAAGTCTGGTAACCATACAGGTCCGTTTTTATTCCTGCCATTTCATCATGCCCGTCATCAGTCCCTCCGGATAATCCGGAGCCTCCTGTTGCCTGTTGCCCTGACCCCTGGGAAGAGCTTCCTCCTGTACCCTTTCCCATTAAAAGCCTGTCGAGACTGAAATCAACACCGGCACTAAAACCGGTTAACCTCATAAGTTTGTTATTGGCTTTCAGAGCATAAGTGCCCAGCGATTTTCCAAGACTATCAATTCCATATAGCGAGAATCCTGCTCTCCCGGAGATGTTAATATTCTCCATCAGAGTGGTGCGGGCAGTCATTGAAATCGGAGCCCAGCGCATTGAATCGGCAAAAATATCATAGCCTGTATTTATGCCGAAGTTGTCAATTATCTTGACTTTTTTTGCAACACCGGTGGTATCATTCTTCTCAAACACTTTTGCTTCAACAAGATTCACAAGACCAAAGGAAAGTGATGCACTTTTTCTTGACAATGAGGGAGTTCCATAGATATTCCCCTCAAATACCGAGTACTCTTCAAAATTCTGTCCGCTGGCATCTGTCTGAACTCTCTTATACATATCAGAACTTAGACCAGGTACTTCAGGTATGTAGCTGAAACCAACAGATGGTTTTATCACATGCCTGACAGCCTGAATCCTGGAATCAGGATTAAGAAAAGTGTACATACCGAAAATCTGTGGATTGAATCCTGCAGAAAGAGCCGGACTTACAGCCTGACCATAAAACATCCCCTCCAGTGTATCCTTCCTTACTTTTCCTGTTTCAGAATCCCAGTTCTTTTCAATCTTTCTGGAATATAAAACTCCTGAATAGGTAAGTGAAGGCGAGACATTAAAGTTCTTGAAAGGCCTGAGCTGAATACTCAGCGGTGCATCATGCTTGAAGCCGTTCTTCATGCTGTTAAGACCCTCATTTGTAAATAAAAGGCTATCATATGTACTTATTCTGTTGTCAAGTGATGACGAATACTGAAACTGGAGTTCCTGGTACCATTTAGTTTTTCCCGTCTGCCGACCCATTTTCAATGGATAAATCCTTGCCATATTAAAACTCAGCTTGGGAAGATTGACATCAACAGTCTTGTTTTTTACGTTCTGACTATGATTCATACTGGCAGATAAATTAAACGGAGTTCCTGTCCATGATTTTGAGTAGCTTATACTTGACTGCCTGGTTGTTGTGACATGATCGTTAACATTGTAACTGTTATTCTGGTCATATCCTGCTGAACTCATGTTGACGCTGGCAGAAAACCTTGAGCCTGGCGAGGCTTTTGGATCCTGATTAAAAATCCATCCAATCCTGTAGTTGGTTGATTGTGAATAATCTTCGAGGCCTTTATGCCCATCTATATTATTTGCATAGCTAAAACTGAAATTACCATTGAATTTATAGAGCTTGTTATAGTTAGACACTGCGTTTGCAAGCCATGTTCCATTTGAATAGATATCCCCTTTTACACTAAGGTCCATATAACTGCTGATACTGAAATAATATCCCATATCCTTGAATGAGTATCCTCTCTGCTGTTCCTGTCCGAAACTTGGGAAAAGAATACCTGATGTAGATCTGTTTGTATTGATAGGAAAATAGCCGAAAGGTATTACAAGCGGCAACGGAATCCCTTCAACCACAAGGTTACCGGGTCCGGAGACTATCTTTTCACCGGGATAAACCCTGGCTTTTGGCATATTAATATAAAAGTGAGGAGTGTCTGCGTCACAGGTGGAATAAGTACTTTTTGAAATGTTTGAGGTCCCATCCTCAAGCAGTTTTGTATAGGTACTATGGACAAGACCTTCATCCTGTTTGGTAATTATATTTTTTATAAGAGCTTTCTTGGTTTTGAAGTTATATGTAAGCTGGTCAGCTTTAAATTCATTACTCCCTTCCCTGAAAACAGGCGTACCAATCAATTTGCCACTTGTATCTGCTCTTCCTGTTGCAAAGAGAAGATTGTTGCTCATATTGAATACCATTGAATCAGCTTTTATTTCAATCTCTCCATAATTCACAACTGCCTGATCAATAAGGATAACTTTTTTATTTCTTATATCCCTTCTGACCTGTCCCGCAGCCTGGTAAATAACCTTCTGATCGATTGCATTTGGAGATATTTTACGGAATCCGGGTCTCAGGCTGTCAACAAGAGTGGTATCAATCTTTATTATGATACTATCTGATTGTGGCATCAGCTCCTGAGCCGCCAATGTAAAAAACTTTACCATCAACAGGCACAAAACAAGGAACCGCTTTTCTTTAAAAAAATACAACTTAAATGTTATTTTTGTATAGTTTTTGTGTTTACTGTGATGCCAGCGCAAAACTAATAAAAAACCACAATTTAAATGACACCGGTAATTAAAAACGACAAACACCGCAACAATAATATAAACACCCTGAAAATAATAATTACAATAACTTTTCTGCTTGTTTCACTCTGGTCATTTTCAAAGGATATTGCAGAAAAAAAATGGGTGATTGTAATAGATGCCGGACATGGAGGAAAAGACCCCGGGGCACTCGGATCGTCAAGCAGGGAAAAGGAAATAACTCTTGCTGTTGCTCTTAAAACAGGGGAATACATTGAAAAGAATCTCAATAATGCAAAAGTAATCTATACCAGGAAGAGTGATGTATTTGTAGACCTTAAGGACAGAGCAAGCATAGCAAACAGGAACAAGGCTGATATCTTCATTTCGATTCATGCAAACTGGGCTCCGTCAAAAAAAATTATGGGAGCAGAGACCTTTATCATGGGACATGCAAAGGATGAGGCAAACCTGCAGGTAGCCATGAAAGAGAATGAAGTTATACTTCTTGAGAGCGATTATTCTACCCAGTATGAAGGATTTGATCCTAAATCACCTGAATCCTATATTATGTTCACTTTGATGCAGAATGTCTACCAGGACCAGAGTACCCTTCTGGCAGCCAAAATACAATCGCAGTTCAGAGAAAGGATAAGCAGAACAGACAGAGGAGTTAAACAGGCAGGATTCTGGGTACTTTTTATGACAACAATGCCCAGTGTTTTAACTGAACTTGGTTTCATAACCCACCCATCAGAGGAAAAATTTCTTACCTCGAAGGATGGACAGGATTACCTTGCCTCGGCCATTTTCAGGGCATGCAGGGAATATATAAGTGAAACTGAAAGCAGAAGCGGAATATCTGCAGTTAAAAAGTCCGAACAGGAAATTATAAAAGATTCATTAGCTTTAATACCTGATGATGATCTGATATTCATGGTTCAGATTGCAACTTCCTCCAGCAGAACCGAACTGAAACCAGAAAATTTCAATGGTCTTAACAACATCAGGGAAATTAAAGATAATGAAAGGTATAAATATGCTTCGGGGTATTTTAATGATTATGATGAAGCTGCAAAATACAGGATGAAAATCAGGGACAATTATCCTGATGCCTTTGTAATTGCAGTAAAAGGTAACAAAACAGTACCTTTGCAGGAAGCAATAGAAAAGAAAAAGAAGAATTTTTAAAAGAACACCATATGATGAAAATTTCGAATGAAATCAAGGTCGGGGCAACTGCAATTGTAACTCTGATATTATTTATATGGCTATATAATTTTCTCAAGGGCAAGGATTTTTTTCAGAATGTAGCTTATTACTATACTGTGTATGATAAAGTAGGAGGATTATCGGAATCAAATCCGGTTGAAATAAACGGATATAAGGTTGGGGTTGTGCAGTCAATTGAATTTCTTGATGCAACTAGCGGCAGACTTCTGGTATCATTCTCCGTCGGCAGAGATTTCAAACTACCCAGGAATACTGTGGCTGAAATTACTCCTATTTCTCCGCTGGGAGGTATGAAAGTCCAGTTTGTTTATGGAAACGGACCTGGATTTTATGAGGAGGGAGATACTATTCCAGGAAGACTGGCGCCTTCTCTCTTTGAACTGATTGATCAAGAGATACTGCCTCTTAAAGACAAGATCGCAGATCTGGTTGTAAATCTCGACTCGATAGCAAGATCAATGGAAGGTATAATGAATGAGGAATTCAAAGAAGACCTCAGAGGAACCATTGAAAACCTGAACAGTACAACAGGTAGTCTTAAAAGGATAGTGGGTTCAAAGGAAACCGACCTTAAAAACAGCATTGAGAATCTTAACGCTTTTTCACGGATGCTGGCAGAAAATTCAGAAAAAATGGGTAATACTTTTACAAATCTGAGCAATATCTCCGATACCCTTGCAGCAGCTGATATATATGGAACTGTTTATAACCTTAAATCGAGCCTTGAAAAAACATCTATCGCTTTAGACAATTTAAACAATGGAAAGGGAACTGCTGGTCAGCTGATGACAAATGATACACTTTATACAAATCTTTCAAACAGTCTTGAGAGTCTGAATCTGCTTTTAGCTGATATGAAAGCCAATCCGAAAAAGTATGTTCACTTCTCTATCTTTGGAAAAAAACAGAAAACCCAGTGATGGATTTTTAGTAAAATTCAGATAATCTTTGTATTAAAAATCGCTGAATAATTAATGTCAAAATAGTCCTCCTTTTATACAGTGTAAGTTAAATTTTGATTAACATTACATAATACACTGTAATACACTTACAAAATAAGATTAACCTCTGCAATAATCTGATATTCAATGCAATAAAAAAAATAATTTTTTTTTAAAACATAAGTTGCTGATGGTTAAAAACATATACTATTTTTG
>CAYLYN010000155.1:0-10915 GCA_964387565.1 uncultured Rikenellaceae bacterium
AGACAGAGGCGTCCGAGTGGCTGATAAATTATCTTGAAGATCAGAAGAATGACAGTATCGTTAAGGTAAATGCAACTTACTCTGTCGTATGGCAGTTCCGTGAACATCCTGAGATACGTACTTCATATATGAGGTATGAAGAGAGAAGTAATTATGACTGGGATTATGCAATTGTGGTAAACAGGTATATCTCTCCTTATAAGCTTAAAAACGGGTTATGGCCACCCCGAAATGCAATAAAGGTTTTTTATGCTGACAGTGTCCCATTATGTGCAATTCTGAAAAAAGAATCAGGCGACGATTATAAAGGATTTGAGGCATTGTCGGAGGGTAATAATGAAAAAGCCGTAGAATACTATTCAAAGGCTTTGGAAAGAGATTGCAGTGATGAGATGATTTTTTATAATTTTGCTGCAGCTCTTTATAATCTTGGAGAAAAGCAGAAAGCTGATTCAATGCTGAAGGCATCTCTGAAACTGAATCCTGAATTTGAACCTGCACTCATGTTTCTCGGAAATATTGCAGGCAAGGAAAACAGGATCAGTGATGCTGTCAGATGGTATGAACTTGTTCTTGCTGCTAACAGAAAGTACTTTGAGGCCTATGTGGAACTTGCACGGCTGATTGAAGAGAGTGATCTGATGAGAGCCCGGAGACTTCTTCGATCCTGTCTGAAGATTAATCCGGTGTATAAGCCGGCAATTATTGCCCTGGCAGATACCTACAGGAAGAGTGATCCGGATATTGCCGCGAAATATTATAAACTTGCAGATAGTGTTAACTAAATAACAATTAATTAAAATGAAGAAAGTAGTATTAGTTTTATCATTTGCCATTTTATTCCTGGCGGGAAATGTGTTATCGGCTCAGGATCAGCCAAAACCACAGAAGGATACAGTAAACATCGATACAGATGCAAAACCTACATTTTATTATGCTGAAGAGGATGAAGCAACTGAATCGAAAGGGAATACAACAACTATTATAATAATTGCAGGGGCTGCTGTAATTCTGGTCGGAGGTTTTATAATCATGCTCAGGAAGAAGAAATAACACCGCTTTCGAGGATTCGCAATCTCCGCTTGCGAGGATTTGCAATCAGTGCAGTACCATGTATCAATTATAATCAGCATCAGTTCTCCTTTTTTGATGTCCTTATTTCAATTGCATGAAAACACTTTCTTTCGGACTTATTATTTTTTTCATTCTTTCAAGGAATTTGGGCGGTCAGAGCTTTGATCCTGATTTTTTTTGTTTTGAAGATGCTTTTTTACTGACAAAGACAGTCTCTTTTGACGAGCAGGCAGCACTTGTGAAAAAACTGGGCTTTGATGGAATAGAATTACTTGGTCTGGATAAAGCAGATGAGAAGCTTAAGGTTCTTGATAAGTATTTGCTGCCAGTATATATGGTTTATATACAGGTTGATATTGATAAAGAACAAGCTTATGACCCTAAGTTACCTGATTTCATAAAATCTGTCAGTAACAGAGGTGTAACCCTGTGGTTGCATATTCACAGTGATAAGTTTAAACCATCTGACCCTGCCGGGGATGAGCGGGCTGTAAGTATTATTCAGCATCTTGCAGATTATGCCATGGAATATAAGGTAAATCTTGCCCTCTACCCTCATTCATACTTCTGGCTTGAAAAAATTGAAGACAGCGTAAGGCTGACTGAAAAATTAAACCGTAGGAATGTTGGAGCAGTATTCAACCTTTGCCATTTCCTGCGGACTGACATAAGGGCCGACCTTGAAAAAAAGCTTATTGCTTCAATTCCTTATCTTTTTACTGTTTCAATAAATGGTGCTGATGATGGCAACACTTCTGAAATGGACTGGAACCGGCTTATACAGCCTCTTGGTGAGGGATCATTTGATGTGCTCAGTGTTCTAAGACTGTTGAAGGAAAATAATTACAAAGGCCCAGTAGGTCTTCAGTGTTATAATATCCCTGGAGAACCTTCAGTATTTCTCAGTAAATCAATGAAGACATGGAATGCTTATTTAGAGGAGCTAAATAAAAATTAACCTGACAAAATAATGACAGTAAACAGAAGAAAATTTATCAGGACCGGAAGTCTGCTGGCCGGAGGATCGATAGTTTTGCCCACAATAATACCATCATGTGCTTTTGGAGCAAATGACAAGATCAACCTGGGAATGATAGGTACGGGCGATCATGGCATAAACTGGAATCTTGCAGCCTATCTTAAGCTGGATGACTGCAGGGTAATTGCTGCATGTGATGTTGATGCTCCGAGAGCTCAGAAGGCAAAATCAATAATTGACGAAAAATACAGTAACAGTGATTGCAAGTTATTTTATGATTTCAGGGAGTTGCTTGAACAGAGAGATATTGATGCGATTCAGATATCGACACCCGATCACTGGCATGTTCCTATAGCAATGCTTGCACTTAAAAAAAAGAAGGACGTCTGTTGTGAGAAACCTACTCTTACAATTCCTCAGGGCAGACTACTCAGTGATTTTGTGAGTAAATCATCAAATATTTTTCAATCGAGCCTTGAAGACAGATCAATTGCCCAGTATCACAGAATGGCTGAACTGGTCAGAAACGGCAGGATAGGGAAACTTCAAAGAATGAGAGTCGGACTTCCGGGAGCATTTTCGAAGCTTTATTACTATAATCCTGATCCTGCTGAACAGCCTGTACCTCAGGGTTTCAATTATGACATGTGGCTGGGTTCCGCACCACTTGCACCTTATACACCAGGTCGCTGTCATTACAATTTCAGGTGGATAAATGATTATTCGGGTGGCAGCCTTGCCGACTGGGGGGCCCATATGATTGATAATGCCCAATGGATAAACGGTACCGAAAAAAGCGGTCCGGTGGAAGTTGCGGGTGAAGGTTCTGCTCCTGAATCAGGCATCTATAATGCTTTCAATAAGTTCAAACTTACATATACTTACGAAAACGGAGTTATTCTTGATGTGCATTCCGACTTTGTGGAAATATATGCAGAGGGGTCAGATGGCTGGTTACTTATTAAAGACTGGAGAGGGACACTCCAGGCAAGTTCACAGGAGATTTTTAATTCAGTTATCGGAGATGATGAAATACACCTTTATACTGATGAAAGCGAACATTCTAATTTTTTGAAGTGTATTAGATCACGAAAAGAGACTTATCATCCTGTTGAGGATATGCATCGTACAGCCGCTATGGCTCATATCGGAAATATTGCAATGATTCTTAAGCGGAAGCTCAGGTGGGACCCTGTGAAAGAGGAGTTTCCAGGTGATAATGAGGCGAATGCTATGCTGATAAGGCAGGAAAGAGAACCATGGAGCCTGAAAACTCTTCTGGCATAATAACATACCAAGATGGAAAATATCAGAATATCAACGGCACAATTTGAGAACAGGAGTGGAGACAAGGAGTATAACCTGTCAAGAATGGAATTCCTTGCCGGAAGAGCATCCAGTGAAGGATCAGATGTTATTGCCTTTCATGAATGTTCAGTAACCGGATATACTTTTGCCAGGAATCTTTCAAAAAAACAGATGCTCGCGCTTGCTGAGCCTGTGCCGGATGGACCTGCTACGCAAAGGTTAGTTGAAATTGCGGCTGCAAATAATATTGTTGTCCTCGCAGGTCTTTTTGAAAAAAACAGTACAGAGAATATTTTCAAGACCTATGTATGTGTTGACAAAAAAGGACTCATAGCTAAATATCACAAGTTACATCCTTTTGTAAATGAACATATTACTCCTGGAAATGAATATTGTGTATTTGATCTGCTTGGTTGGAAATGCGGAATTCTTATATGTTATGATAACAATATAACAGAGAATGTAAGGGCAACTAGGCTTCTGGGCGCAGATATTATTTTCATGCCGCATGTAACTATGTGTACACCTTCTCCAAGACCGGGAGCAGGATTCTGCGATCCTGAACTATGGAAAAACAGGGATAGTGATCCTGAATCGCTGAGGAAGGAGTTTGACGGAAGAAAGGGAAGGGAATGGCTTATGAGATGGCTTCCCTCAAGAGCATACGACAATGCCATCTATGCAATATTTTCGAATCCGATCGGAATGGATGATGATCAGCTGAAGAATGGATGTTCAATGATTATCGATCCGTTCGGTGGTATTATTGCCGAATGCCGCACCCTTGGAGATGATTATGTAACTGCGGAAATTACACCTGAGAAACTAACTCAGGCCGGAGGATACAGGTATTTGCAGGCCAGAAGGCCCGATCTCTACAGGGATATTATAGGACAGCCACACAAATCAGAGCAGAGAGTGGCGTGGCTGAACAAAGATTATTAACTGCTTAAATATCCAGCAAGTCGATAAGATAGATCAATGCTGAAATGGATGCACTTCCCATCTGTAGTTCACGGAAATTGACTTTTTCGAATGTATCATTAGCTGAATGATGATAGTAAAAATAGCGTTGAATATCAGGAATATAGCCGATCAGAAGTGTCCCCATAGGCTTCAACGGTGATATATCCGATCCGCCACCGCCTCTGTCGAAATCACGGATATTGTACGGAGCAAACCATCCTGAAAGGGATTGCAGTTTCTCAAGCCTTACTCCCTCTGTATCGAATCCAAATCCTCTCGGGCTCATAACACCCCTGTCAGATTCGAGTGCTGCATAATGTATTTCACCTTTGGCTATGGCTTCAGCTGCATAGGTTTTTCCTCCAGTGCCTGACATCTCCTCATTCATGAACATAACTGCCCTTAAGGATCTTTCTGGCCTGATATTAAGTTTTTTAAATAGCCTTATCATCTCAATGGCCTGTACACATCCGCCTGCATCGTCATGCGCCCCTTCACTAATATCCCATGAATCGAGATGACCGCCGACTGTAATATATTCATTGGGTTTTCCTGTCCCCCTTATTTCTCCAATGACATTATATGACCAGGTGTCAGCATAATTCTTACATGTAGAGACAAGACGAACTCTTGCCAAGGGATCACTCTTCAGCCAGCTGCTCAGTAATTCTGCATCAACAGTTGACACAGCAACTCCCGGTATTTTTCTGATACCTTCAGCATATCTTGTAACACCTGTGTGAGGGTAGTCATCGAGTGCCTGTGTCGCTGACCTCACTATTACTGCCAGAGCACCACATTTTGAAGCCTCGGAAGCACCCTGGGTCCTCTGGTTAACAGCTCCGCCGTAACCCGCAAAAGTGTTGATCAGAGAATTATCTACCGGCCGGTTGAAAAAGACAATTTTTCCCTGAATTCTTTCCGTTCCGAGTGCCTGAAGAGTATCAAAATCACTTACTTCAATTACACCAGCAGTTATACCATATGAGGATGTACCAACTGAAAATCCCAGGGCAGATATACTCAGATCTGCATCTCCAAGAGAAGATGATATTACTGTGCATTCTTCGTGACCTCTTTCCCAGTGAGGAACAGGTACCCTCTGAAGCCAGACAGTGTCTGCTCCCGCCTTTAACAGGGCCTCCTTTGTGTATTCAACAGCCCTTGACGCTGCCTCAGAACCAGGAAGCCTGCCCTTTGTATTTTTACACAGATATTCCAGGTGTTTATACGCAGTATGATCGGACAGTGCTTCATCAAAGATCGATCTGATTACTTGCTCAGTATCCTGACCGTTAAGCTGAAAAAGAATGTGAAGTAATGCAACAATTATTAAGAGTTTTCTCATCAAACTTATTTTTCACTCTGTGACCTTAGTGTAATCTTTGTGTCCTCTGTGTTTAAAAGACGTTTATACTCCGTAAGGACTTCTCATCTCCCTGATATATAGATTATTTGCTTCCGGATCACCGGTTACTTCACCCTTTACAGGATCCCAGGTCACTTTCCTTGCTGTCCTGATTGCAATATCACCCATATGGCTGATAGTGTCTGAAATTATAGCATCATCAAGGGGACAGAGCTCTTTTGTTTTCCCGTTAATGACATCAAGGAATGCCTGCCCCATTGTATTAAGCTCACTTTTTATCCATCCATTATCATTCTTTGGAAAACTGTTTATTTTCTGATCTATCTCAGGAATATTTGATTGTGCTGATGATCGGCTTAGCGAAAGCCATCCTTTCGATCCGTAAAAAGTAGTACCATTGGTCTCCTTAATATCCCTGTGGTTCAATACACTGTTTATGGCTATATCGTCACTCACAAAATGCAGTTCAAGACCGTTCTGATAGAAACATTTTACATCCCATGACCAGATATTATTATACAAGCCTCCCGGTTCCCAGAATTTTCCTGTCCCCTCACATGTATATGATCCTGAGACTTTTTCCTTCAGTATCCAGACGAGGATATCAAGAGGGTGTGCTCCCCATCCGCCAAGGAATCCTATGCTGGTATCATAGATAAACCATGATCCGTTGTTTGTTACACGTTCAGGGCAATAAGGCCTTAATGGTGCAGGACCGGTCCATCTGTCAAAATCAAAATCAGCTGGTACGGGTACTTCATTACATACAGGATTTTCAACAGGATTTTTACCCGGCGCCCATACATCAACCCTTTCAATCTCTCCAAGCAATCCTTCCCTGATCATATCGTAACCAAGCTTCATATGCGGTGAAGTTCTCTGCTGTGTTCCATAATGGAATTTCACATTATGAGCAGAGAGTTCTTTTGCAAGTATCAGATTCTCAGGATAGCTGAGTCCCAGAGGCTTTGCAAGCATAATATGTTTGCCTGCCCTGGCGGCCCTTATGGCAGCAGGAACATGCCAGTGATCAGGAGTGGTGATATGTACAGCATCAACGTCATCGCGCTGTAATAACTCATCCATATCATCAAATAAAGCACATGCCGGCACAGGGTCATTATTGTTCTTATAAAATTCACCGATAATTTGTGCTGCCTTCTCGCGGCGATCTTTGAAAACATCACATACAGCCATGTTTACTGCTCCTTTCAGAGGAAGGAGATAATATATGAGTTCTGCTGTTCCCCTGTCGCCAACACCAATGTGGGCAATATTTATCCTGCTTGTGGCAGGAGTCTTCTCTTTACACGAAGGAAGGATTGTAGGAAGCAATACCATACCTGCTGTGCCGATTGCTGACTTTTGAATAAACCCCCTGCGGGTCAGCCTTGTTTTTCTTTCCATTGGGATGAAGGTTTGTTATTAATAATTCTTCGTAAATTCTTCAAATCGCGACTGCAGCTCATCTTTTGTAATTTCCCCTGCAGTTATCCATGTCCTGTATCTGAGATGAAGTTTATCACCTTTTTTAAGGGTAAGCTTCCCGTCATAAATTACTCCGGGACTATAATAAAAAAATGGTATTGCAGGAGTTCGTATAATATACCAGCTTGTATTTGAAGTAGTGTATTGAGGACTCTGCATAATACATACTCCTGCTTTATTGCCGGTCAGAGTATTGAATCCCATGTAGACCCAGTCATTTTTCTGATAGTTTATTGTATCATTTGCAGCTATCAGAAAAGGGGAGTTCAGACTTTGACTGAACCTTACTGAAAGTCCTGCATAACCACCCCAGGTTCGTCCGCCAGGCTCTGTCTGAACCGGAGTTCTGTCAAGAACGACCTGATCAGCAACAGCTGTGTAAATATTATCATAATCAATGTAGTAACTTTGATCAGGCAGGGGAGGGGAGACAGTGATTTTACTCTCCTCTGAAAGAACCGGTGATCCGTTAACAGGATAGTATGAAATGTTCATTGAAATTTCAGCTGAGAAATCACTATTCTGTTTGATATTAACGTTTTTTATCTCAGTTATTCCTTCTGATTTGTAGCCTGTTTCTGCAGTTTTAAAATCATCAAGGTATTCCCAGTAATTAACCTCATTGATATATTTCCAGCAGAACCATAAACCCAGATGCCATGGATGATCAGGCGGATCAACGCATGTTAGCACGGCATCTCCGGCAACAATGGGATGAAAATACGGTCTACCGTACCGGTTGTTGAAATTAAACTGCCATATAATTTTTTCACCGCTTTTAAGGCAGGCTGCTGAATCGGATTTATCCCATGCAAGATCCTCATTTTCAGGAATACCTGAGTTTAATTCAGGAATAATATCAGGATAGTTATCATGTCCTGATGCCCAGATTGTTCCCCGGATTAAAATAGTCTGAAGGCCGGCATTAAGAAGAGCTCTTTCGTCATGACCCAGGAGGGAAAAGAAACTTCTTCCTTTGCCAGTATTGCTGGTGAAAAATACCCTTTCGTTGTACTCTTTTCCATCAGTTTGATCTATCCATGACACTGTTCCAATGGAAGTTGCTTCATTATGAATATCAGCATGTTTCCATAATTCATCAAAGATGAAAAAGTCACGTATAGCACTGGTTATCGGATTTTCGTTGTCGAGCTTAGTTACTTTTCCGATCTGGGGATCATTATGACTTGTCTCTTTGCCCCATCTGCCAATTCCAATTCTGTGGTAATCATCCCAGGTATAGAAGGATGATGCCCCGGCATGAATAAATACCGCTGCTCCTCCCTCTTCAATATACCTGGTAAAATCAGACTCCCATATATCAGAGAGTCTTTTTTCATTGTCGGGCCATGTATTCCAGTTGCTGACAACTACATCATAATTTTTCAAAATTGCCCAATTCAGAATGTCAGGTAGCTCTGTAATGTCGACATAAAATAGTCCTGAATTTTTATATATTCCTGCTATTATCGGTGTAGTTTTACTCCAGTCATGATTATTTTGACCGCTTAGTATCAGGATCCTGATAAGACCTTTATTGTTATTTTTTTCACAGTTGCATGAAAGCGTTGTAAAAATAATCAGTATAGGGATGAAGCTTATGAGGATTCTCCTGTAAATCATGATTATGCCAGAATTTTTCTGCAATATTCGACACATTTTTTAACTTCAGCTACTGCATCTGATCCGCCTGGTACAGGGTATTCAAGTTCTATGTCAGCATATATTGGCCATTTGTTCTTTTTTATCAGAAGAAGAATATCACTGATTGGTGTTTTACCCTCACCCCATGGCATATTTGTATTGGCAGGATTATCTTTCGGACCTGTTTTATCCTTCAGATGTATACTGACAATCCTGTTATGAAGTTTTTCAATAATTCCGTTTGGATGCAAACCTGTGGCACCATAATAGTGGCCGGCATCGAAATTAAGCATATTGGCAGATGAATAGTCAAGGAATTTCTCAAAATTCCATCCCGGTTCACCGGGCTGAAGATGATTGTGGAATATTGCCACCATGCCGTTCGATTTTGCAATTGGCCCCATTTTTTTACAGGCATCGTCGCCAATCTCATTGCAAACACCGATAGCGCCAAGTGCTTTTGCTGCCTTGAATGAATAATCAATCTCCACCTCAGACCAGTTTGCCGGTGAAAACTTGGCTATATGTATTTTAACTCCTGCATCATTGAACATCTTACGAAGTTCTTTATATTTGTTTAAAGGTGTACCAAGTCTCCATTCACGTCTCTCCTTACTGCCTTCTTTTCCTTCAGGTATCCCTGCATATTTTTCGGCTACATCACCCATAAGTTCAATTGAACTGATACCTGTTTGCCGGCAATACTTAATTATGTCCTCTGGTGTGCCGGGCATGCTTCTCCAGCTGTAAGTTATAGCTCCGACCTGCACCCCACCGAACTTCGAGTTTGGTTTACCTGCCTGCTGTAACAATGCATCTGAAATGCCATCCCTCCATGATACCATTGCCAGTCCTGCAGCGGTAGTTGTTATTCCCAGGAATTTCCTCCTGCTGAGCCTGTTTTCAGTTTTTTCCATTTAATTAATCTTGTTTTGTTAAATATTATTTTTTATTTCTCGCAAAGTCGCAAAGTCGCAAAGTCGCAAAGTCGCAAAGTCGCAAAGTCGCAAAGTCGTAAAATCGCAAAGTCGCAAAGTCGTAAAATCGCAAAGTCGCAAAGTCGTAAAATTGCAAAGTCGCAAAGTCGCAAAGTCGTAAAATTGCAAAGTTGCAAAGTTGCAAAATCGAAAAGTTCCAAAGACCACTTCTCTATATCTATAAGAAATCTTTCGCCATTCGCCCTTCGCCCTTGCTCCACGCTCCACGCTCCACGCTCCATGCTCCACGCTCCACGCTCCCCGCTCCACACTCTACGCTACTGAGCCTGCCGAAGCACGCTCTTTCCTCCCTCCGCCTTTCCTCAAACCTTCACCCACTTATTCCCTCCCTTATTCGATTCAACAACAGCGTGAATGAACTTCATACCTCTTACGCCATCATGAACAGTCGGGAATTCTCCGGGAGTGAATTTCTGACCCCGAATTGATTTGGCTGTTCCTTTATAAATATTGGCAAGAGCCTCATATATTCCTTCAGGGTGTCCCGGAGGCATTGTGTGGCTTGCTTCAGCGAACTTGTCGTTATATCCATGTGCAGGTTTGAATACCTTAGTAGGTTCAGTATCACTGAGCATTGTAAGGTAGTTTGGATTTTCCTGACCCCATTTCAGGCTGGCCTTTGATCCGTAAACTGCAATGGTAAGGTTGTTCTCCTCACCACCGCATACCTGGCTGGCCCTTATTACTCCCTTGAGCTTTTTGTTGAATCTTACGAGAACAGTTCCGTCAAGATCGAGTTTTATCCCTTCCTTAACCGGATTCAGGTCGGAAAGGACTTCCTTTATTTCAAGTCCGGTGGTATATTCAATAAGGTTAAAAGCATGAACACCTATATCTCCCATGCAGCTGCTTGCACCTGCATGTTTCGGATCGAGTCTCCATACGCCTGTTATCCTGCTTCCTGTCCCATGTATTATTGAATTTATCCATCCCTGGTAATACTGTGCATCAATACGCTGAATTGTTCCTAATGCACCGCCTGCAATAATATCACGCATCTGTCTTACCATTGGATAACCAGTGTAAGTATGGGTCAGCGAAAAAGTCAGTTTTGTCTTTGCAACCAGTTTCTCTAGCTCAACTGCCTCT
>CAYLYN010000156.1:0-9123 GCA_964387565.1 uncultured Rikenellaceae bacterium
AGCATGAACTGGATTTTCTGAAGCCTTCAATAAAAGAACAGGCTATAAAGGATTTAAGGGCCACAAAACAAAATGTACAATAATATAATTACTTGCAAACTCCTTCTCTTCGCCATTATTAGCCATGCAGCGTGCTTTTCTCCTGTTTTTAGCCTCCAAAACAAAATGTACATTTATGTAAATTGAAGGTAAATACATCAGGACAATAACCTCCTAAAAGTACTCAATAATTTCAATTTTAAGGTTCATTACGCTCAATTAGGTTAATTGGAAGGTACAGAGATATACTCATTGTATTCAAAAAGCCTATATAGGCCTGATCAGCCCAAATCTTAATTCAGGTAAGAAAGCGGTAAAACAGGGGTAAAATATGCAATGGGGTGCCTAATGGGGTGCCAATGGAGTGCCAAAAAACAAGATTTAGAAGGTATAATTAAACGGGTATAATACCAAAAAACAACACAATAACCCCCTTAAAACAATTATTGAGGGGGGTATAATACCACAAATAAACAGATTCAAATTAATAAATAGCAAAATTAGAATATTGAAATACAGGTGTTTATATATTTTAACAGCACAAATCACCCCTCTAAGGTGTGTGTGTGCGATAAAAATTAGGTATTTTAAGGGACTAGATAGAAGAAAGTTAAGGTAATACTACAGTCTTATCCGTCTGTTATGAATTGAATAAATATTACCAGTATTTTGGCTGTTGATTTAACGGCCTGGTATTTTTGTGGCCATAATTGAATTATCCTACCTTTCTTTTTTGCCCGCTCTCAGCGGGCTTTTCATTTTTACTCTTTTCAAGTTCAGTCTCGAGATGCTTAATATACTTTCTCTGAGTCTCTATAGTTTCATCTTTTGCTACCAGTATTTCTTTTAAAGAACCATAATCAGTTTTTAATTCATTTAAGACAGATAGATCTTTATTGCCTAACTGATCATTATATACATCACCTTTTCCATATATCAGCCAATTAAAATTTAATGATTCACATTTTGTGAACAACAATTCGTAATCAAATGTATTCCTACTTTTCCAATTAGATAAATTGCTCTCAAGAACACCCAATCTTTCAGCGAGTTCTTTTTGAGATTTTACTTTGAAGTAAATCTTAAGTCTTTGTATAATTAAGGAAATTTCCAAATTGTTAATAAAATATTTTGAAATTCACATTATGTGAATTATATTTGTTCCTGTAATCAGTCACAAAGTTAAAGCAATTAGAATGGGAAAAACAAAAAAAAGTTACAAGAGCCTGGGTAAAGGATCCATTAGTATGATTGCCCGGAAGGTTTCCTGTAGCCCAAAGTATGTGGGGATGGTGCTTAACAACAGACTTGGTAATTATGCAGACAGAGATACTGACCTGGTAAATGAAATCAGGAAAGCTGCTGCAAAACTTGAAAAGCTACTTAACTAAATCTTCCCTATATGAATGTGAATATTATATTTCAGACGTTGGATTTGTCACAAAAAGAGCCGTCGTGGCATAATTCAAAAATTGTGTATATACTAAAAGGTGTTTCAGAAGATACCGATGTGACACATATAGTTGATGCCATTTCTACAGTACTTAATAAATGTACTGTAAGAATCTCCAGGCTAAACCTCGATGAACCTATTACACTTGAGCAGGTCAACAGGCATTCAGGTGGTTATTACCAATCGAGATAAAGTAACCCACAATGAGAGAGAGAGCTACAGGAATGAGCAGGCGGTTAGGGATTGTCGTACCGGAAGTACAAGCCAATAGTCCGGTGCAAATTCAGAAGACTATCTTCTGTCTGATGACACAAAGCTTGATGCCTGCTTTGACACGCTCCAGAATGAGAGCCTCGACGGTAGGGCTGGTAATGTAAGCAATCCGTGACAGTCGGGAGAGACCGGCTTTTATTAAATCTTCCCAAAGATGCCGCAAACAATAGAGAATACCGTAACAATTACTCTGAAAGAATGGTTAGATGCCGGACTTACAGAGAATCAGTACAAAAAAGACAAACAACGTTATTTCCTAAGAACCACCAGGGCCTGTAAGGGGCAGGAGGTTAAGATTGACTGGAACTCAATATTGCCAAAAAGACGGGCAATACTTGAGGCAAAGTTTGGAGATCCTTCCCCAAAAAAGGTCGGCGATGTAACAGATGTTATTGAAGCTGATCCAAAGGCATACAAGTACTTCACAGAATATGAACTTTCCGACGGAAGGAAACTACCCCTGGAGGCAATAAGAGAGTATTGTGCCAATGCTGCAGTTCTGAATGCTATCGGCAAGATGACTCAGGATGCAATTAATATGCGCCGGGCTATGGGCGGAGCTGTAAGAATGCAGGAAATATGGGAAAGTGTAACCCAAATCATAAAAGGGATCGACAGATCGTTGTGGAGACATTCATTGCCGGAAAACAGCCGCCGATTAAGGGATAAACACAAGGAATATCTGCAGCATGGATATGAATGCCTGGTGCCGAAACATTACGGCAACCAAAGAGCCAGGAAGGTAAGTAAACGGATGGAGGATCTGTTCATTGCTCTTTATACTACTAAAAACAGACATTTTGCAAGCACAGTGAGGGAGCTTTATCTCCAGTTCCTGGCAGGATCTATACAGGTAGTAGATGTTAAATCAGGCGAGCTCTTCAACAGGGAAGATTTCTTTGATGAAAACGGAGTACCATTATACATAAGCGAGAGCACAACCTGGTCTTATCTCTCCAAACCGGGAAACAGACAGGTAATAAATAAATTCAGGACCAGCGGAATTGACTTCACTACAAAGTCGCTTCCTTATAATCACAGGCATAAGCCTGAGTTCAGCCTGTCAAAGGTATCATTTGACGACCGGGATCTTCCACATAAAACAGCCAATGGCTTTGAAGTTAAATGCTATTATGCATTCGAACCATTTTCTGGTTGCTTTATAGGCTGGTCGTACTCAAGAGAGAAGAACATTGCCCTGATTATAGATTGCTTCAGATCCATGCTTGCATTTCTACTGAGTAATTCGTTACCCTGGCCAGGCGAGGCAGAAGTTGAAAGACACCTAATGACTCAATTAAGGGATCAGCTGGAGACAATGTTTGCTCATGTGCGTTGGTGCAATCCTCAAAACTCGCGTGAAAAAAGGGCAGAACACGGAATCCGTGCCAAGAAGTATGGAGCCGAAAAGCTGATGCAGGATAATATTGGCCGTTGGTCGAACAAGCATGATGCTTACCAGGTCAACCAGGACGATAACCAGATATATGAGTATGAGGATCTGGTTGCCGATGATATTCAGTCGATACACCGCAGGAATAACGAACTACACCCTGATTATCCTGGCAAAACACGGCTTCAGGTTTTAAGAGAAATGGCCAACCCTAATCTCGGAGATCCTAAGATGCACATTATTCTCAAGCATCTTGGCAACAGGACTGATACTTCAATTCAGAATTTTGATTTTGTGAGAGTCCAATACAAAATGTACAAAATAGATCAGGACCGTACACTTGACCTTCTTGCCCCTAATAACCTAAGTGTTCAAGCTTATTGGCTTCCCAACCAGGAAGGCGAAATAACGGAAGTGTATCTATACCAGGGCGACAGATACCTATGTAAGGCAGATCTGATTGAAAAATATAATGAGGCATATATTGAGAGAACCGAGAAGGATGAAGAGATAAGAATTGACCAGGCTAAACGTCAGGCGCATGCACGTAAACGCATAAAGGAAAGAGCCGACGATCTTCCAAGGGTCGAAGTTATCAGAAATATGCCTGACTTCAGCGAGATGACTCCGGAGATCCTTGATGTTACACCAGAGACTACTCCTGAACCAGATTTCAATATAAATAATATAACTGCCGATGCCGATTTTTGGTCGGAGCTTGGCAAATCAGCAATTTAAATTATTCACCAATCTTTTTTAATTATGGCTACAATAGAGTTTAAACAAAGAGTCCTGGACGCTATCAAGCAGCAGCGTTCAAAGTATCCATCTGATTCGAAGATGGCAATTGCCCTGGGAACATCACCCGCACAGTTTTCGAGAATTATTAAAGGCGAATTTGACGGAGTAATATCCGATGCTGCCCTGATAACCATTGCACGAAAACTTGAGGTACCTATGGGAGTAAATATTCCCTGGGTAACAGCAAAAACCCCCGTGTACAGTTACATAACCGGCCAGCTGGAACTTTGCCAGCAGAACTCAATGGGTGGTATGCTATGTGACAAAACCGACCTTGGCAAAACGTATTCTGCCAAGTGCTACGTGCGTGAGCATCGAAACGCAGTTTACATTGACTGTAGCCAGTCAAAAACAAGGAGGATGCTCCTGATACAGATTGCCAAGGAGTTTGGTATTTCAGCATCGGGAGTTGTACGTGAGATTTATCAGGATCTGGTTTATTACCTCAGGAGCCTTGACAGGCCTCTGATAATACTTGACGAAGCCGGAGATCTTAACTATGAGGCAACGCTTGAGCTTAAAGCCCTGTGGAATGCTACCGAAGGATATTGCGGCTGGTATATGATGGGCGCTGATGGATTACGGAAGAAATTCGAAGCTAACCGATCAAGGATGAAAGTGGGTTACCCGGAATTATTCTCAAGGTATGGCAGCCGCTACCAGAGGATCACTCCGGAAGGAAAAGAAGCAGCAAAGGAATTCCACATAATGCAGGCAGTGCTTATTGCTAAGGCAAACAATGCATCGGAGGAGCTCCTGAGGGCAATCCCCAAATCGATAGAAATAAGTTTAAGAAGAATACAAATAGAAGTTAATAAGCAGAGGAGGGCATAGTGAGGCGGGCTGCAACATCACTTCAGGTACTTAATTCGAGATTCATTGAACTGCCATTTGACGGCATATGGCAGGAGCTGATTGGAAACCCTGAAGTAAAAGGATGTTGGTTGGTATGGGGCGAAAGCGCGAACGGGAAGACCGCTTTCGTCCTACAGCTCGCAAAATATCTCTGCAGATGGGAAAGAGTAGCATTTAACAGCCTGGAAGAGGGCATAAGTAAAAGCCTCCGGGACGCAATTAAAAGGGAGAACATGATAGAGACACAAGGCAGATTTTTAATTTTGGATAAGGAGCCGATCGGCAACCTGGAGGAAAGACTCACCAGGCATAAAAGCCCCCGGATCGTCATAATTGACTCTGTTCAATATTCCAGGCTGAATAAGATCACTGCCAAGGAGCTAATCGATAGACACCCTCAGAAGCTATTCATTTTTACATCGCATGCTGCAGGTAAGTATCCTGACGGAAGAACAGCAAATGCCATAAGGTACGATGCCAATGTAAAGATCAGAGTTGAAGGTTTCAGAGCTTTCTGCCAGAGCCGTTATGGAGGAAGCAAGGAAAAATACTATGACATATATCCCGAAGGATCACAAAAATATTGGGGATTTAATAACGATAATAATGACTAAAAAAGGAGTACACGATAAGTTTTTCAGTCTGCTGTCGCAGATGCCAGGTGCCTCGAAGGAGGACATGGTTTGGCAGTACAGCGGGATGCTTACTACCTCGCTCAGGGAGTTTTATGCAAAAAAACCTGAGGAATATAAGCGAATGGTTGCCGACCTGGCTATTAAAGCAGCTTCAAAAAGAGCAAGCCGGGATCAGGATGTAAAGAAGCTAAGATCAGCTATCCTGAAAAGAATACAGCAGCATGGTGTTGATACCACAAGGTGGGAAAATATCAACGCCTTTATGCAGCAGCCCCGAATTGCAGGTAAGCTGCTTTTTGAAATGACAGTGCCCGAAATGAAAGCATTAATACCAAAGCTGGAAGCAATACTAAGAAAGGATGCCGCATTGCGGGCCAAAGAAGCTCACTTAACCGAATGTAATTAATAATAATCATGACAATAGTTGAAGCAAAAAGAGGTAAACGGTCCTTAACCGTGATACATGATGAGCGTAAAGCTCTTCAGGATCTGATTGACCGCAGATGGATGTGGTTAAACAAGCCTGAGAATAAGCTCAGGAGGACTCATGCTGCAGTTTTAAAAGATACCCAGGAAATGGAGGCAAAGCTCAGAGAGCTTGACCAGGAATTTTATGAAACCAAGTCTAAAATTGATAACCAATGAAACAGAAAGGAACTGTGTGGACTGACCACAAAGGAAATGACATACCCACGTATGCAATACGCCGGGTGTTCAAAACTGAAGAAAAGCATGCTCACAAGATTGCAGGTGCCGGGATTCAGGTTGAAAAGGCTCTCAGGAGGCTTGTAGAAGCTACCAGAGCAGCGTATGTTGAAGTTTATGATGAAAAGTGCAGAGATGCCAAGATCATGAACCGTAAGGAGCCAACAGATGGAATGACCATTAGTTCATTTGATAACTCTGTTGAAGTAAAGATTACCAAACCGGACAATGTGTATTTCGACACTACCTATTCAACAATGGTTAAGGAGAAGTTTGATGAGTACTTCAATAGTTTCGAGGATAGCGAATCAGTTGCACTTTTGAGAGGGATTGTTAATGATCTGCTGTACTCTCCAAAGGGTAATATAGATATGAGCAAAGTTCTCCGTCTTCGGAAGCACAGAGACCAGGTGCAGAATAGTAAAAAGCTGAGCCACAAATCGGAACTTTTTATTGAGGCTGTAGATCTGTTTGATAAGGCAATTAGAACTAAGCCCGGATCTATGGGAATATACATTGACCTGAGGAGCGATAATGGCGTTAAGCGCAGAATTCCACTTAAATATACTGACATTACCTAATCTGCCTGAGAATGGAAAGCACAACCGATTATTCGATATTTAAAGAGTTCTCTTCAAACAGGGAAGTCGATGAAAAGCATGTGAAGCAGTTAATGGTAGCAATTGCTACAAGGAATCTTCTGCATGTGAATCCTATCGTAGTTGACGAACAGATGAGAGTTGTTGACGGACAGCATCGACTTGCAGCAGCTCAAGCCCTTGGAGTACCAATTTATTATGTGAAGGACAACATTGACCGGGCGGACATATCAATGCTGAACAGCAATCAGAAGAACTGGAACTCAATGGACTTTATCAACTTTTATACAGTTGAAAAACGTCCGGCTTATGTGACACTGAGCAATCTGATCAATCATCATCCGGATATGGCTATAAGCGCCCTGATATCGCTTTCGCATAGTGAGGGCAGGCGTGATATCAAAAGCCTTAAAAACGGAGACCTGGAAGTACTTAACGCAGCTCATTGCGAGAAGGTATGTGAGGTGATTGAGATCCTAAACAGAAAATTCCAGAACGACTTTGTTTTTGATAGCCGGTTTCCACTGGCATTAAGCGAGGCAATGAAAGCTGATGCATGGGAACTGGAAGTATTCCTGAAGCACATAGAATCGGCACCAAGATCGTTTGTGCGATGCCATACAAAGGAGCAATACCTTGAGATGATAGAAGAGATCTACAACAAGGGATTAAGCAAAAATCAAATCAGGATAAGATAAAACTACAGGGAGCGGAGATAACATTCTGCTCCCTGTATAAAAAGACTGAAAATGAAAACAGAGACAAGAGACCTTATAAAAGCCGAGCGCAGACGATCTGATTTTGGTTTTATAACAGAGATAGTTCAGAGGGGAAGAATAAAACCGGCAAAGTTTATTCACAGCATAACCATGCCTGCAGATCTATATGAGGAAATGAGCAGCAGAAACGTGATTAACCTGGAAGATCATTTTATTGATGATTCGGTATTCTTTGAACATAAAGGCGACAAGGTAATTCTGAGTTTTAAGAATCTATATCACGCCGAGGACATGCATCGCAGAATTGATCATTGGCTGGTAATTATAGTAATGGGTACATACCCTATTGAAAGAACCGGAGTTTCAAAGATGAATTTTGATAAGCATGTTGAAGCGGTACAACACGTTCTGATTTCCCCATTGAAGAAAAATATTATACCTCCCGATCAGAATCATGAGGACGAGTGGTATGGTGATGTTTTCTACTCAGAATCATTAATAACAATATAATGAAAACAAGTTTTACCACTAACGGCAAAAAGATAAGTATCCCGACATGGCTGATTATAATATTCATGTCGGGATACCTGGCAGCAATGATAACATGTTTTACCACGATAGTTGTTTACACAATTTATAAAGTGACTTATGAAAAGAATCATTTTGATAATGTCGGCACTTCTAAATTTTCTGATTTGCCTGGCTCCGGGAACGGATCAGGACATTAAGAGAGGCATGGAAAAGTGGCTGTATACAGCAGAGCTGACTCCGGAGAATCTGAAGATTGCCCTGGAGCTTAACAGCATAATTGCCAGGGATACTGTTTTTGCCCAGGGAAGGCTGGAAACGGGCAATTTTACAAGCATCCTCTGCCTGCAACACAATAATCTGTTTGGAATGAGAAAGCCTCTAAGGAGGCAAACAACAGCCCTGGGAAAGACCGATAACAATTATGCTGCATATGCTACGTGGTATGATTGCGTAAAAGACGTTACGTTATTTCAGCAATGGTACCTGGAAAGAGGAAGAGATATGAGCAACTACTTTGAATTTCTGAAAGAGATAGGTTATGCCGAGGATCCGGCATACTTAAACAAACTTAGTTTACTATGCTCGCTGCAATAATATCAAATACCAGATTCAGATGCCCGGTGAGCGGTTTAGTTACCAGGCCGGGAGAGGTTTGTGCTGAGGATGAATTGGGGAACTGGCTTCATGTAAGTCAGCTGCCTGCAAGGAGATTGCGCCCCCTCTCGGCTTCGCCGTGTCTCCCCCTGAAGGGGGAGAGGATTCGCCCTCGCACAGTGAATAAACAGAATTTTAAGCGTGTATAAATATGAAATCAGATAGGGATCTATTTAAGGAGCTGCAGGAAAGAAACAGGAACGTGAGGCTGTTTCCGGAGGAGAGGATTCTGGAGCTTATGGGCAAAGCACGGAAAGAGATAATTGATGATCAGAAAAAGAGGATTCCAAACATGCAAGACCTGCAGAAAGAGTTTAATGCCGAGATGGACAGATCGAAAAATGATGCGTCGATAGCTCCCATGTATAATAGACTGACAGATGATAAGAAGGCATGGGTTTGGTTTACCCAGGGAGCAGCTGCAGTTTTAAAAAGATTTAAAGATGCCAATTAAACCGGAAAATAA
>CAYLYN010000156.1:9223-10869 GCA_964387565.1 uncultured Rikenellaceae bacterium
GATCCGCAATTAATAATGGAGTTTGAGGAGGACGATAAAGATTGCCACGCCGCTGCGCGGCTCGCAATGACAGTAATATAAACGAATGATTGATATGAAGACAGACAAAGAGATTTTAAAGGCATTTCAGGAACAGTTTAATACCGGGAAGTTGTTCACCGAGAGTAATGTGCTTGTGCTGATGGGGATGGCAAGGGGGGAGGAACGGCGACAGGCAACCGTCGACAGGCAACCGGAAAAAGAACCAGAGAATGTTTGCCTGGCATGCGGGCATATGAATGAGGAGAGTTGCAATACATGTACATTAATAAACAACCGATAATGGAATGGTTAAGTAACTCAGGTAGTGTGGATGATATTCGCTGCAGTCTGAAGCATAGAAATCCACAAAAGCCAGGAGAGATCCGGGAGGATATTGCATGGTTAAATGAGAATCTAAACTATGAGATCCGGAATAAGAACCGGAGTAGTGTAATTAAACTAATACGATCGGCTATAAGGAGATTCGAGAAACAGTTGACTGCAAGCGGCGCGAAGATAGGGAGAACGTCAATATATAAATAATTAATTACCCTTTAACAAACGTTTAAGATGGAAACAAAAAGAAGAAACAATTTGGAAAAATGCACTCCTGCAGAAAGAGCGATTTTTACTGCTATGCAGGAGATTGAAAAAGCCGGGGCAGATCCCATGCTGACCGAATCAATAACTCTATTGGCTAAAGCAAAGGATTTAGTCGGAGATTATATTGATAAACAAAAGGTAAATTTTACCGATATCAGGTCATTTGAAGATGCATGTAAGGCTTTAGATATTGATCCTGATGCCGTCTGCAGTGATGTTGATACATCGGATGAGATAGCCTACAAGAAGCTGAAGAAAATTATACAAGCTATAAACCAGGGATGGGGTCCTGATTGGGATAATACAAACCAACGTAAATGGTATCCATGGTTTCGTCTGTCGTCCGGTTTCGGGTTCGACGGTTCGGATTGCGGCTTCGATTACTCGGTTGCGCGCGTCGGTTCTCGCCTTTGCTTTGAATCTGAAGAGAAGGCAAATTATGCAGGGAAGCAGTTCCTGCAGTTATACAAGGAGTTCTTAACCTAATCAGATATTAATATGACAAACAAATCAAAACAATCGACCGCAAAGGAATTTGATTATACAACGATCAAGACCTTTGAAGATGCCTGTAAGAAACTGGGCATTAAAGCAGAAGAGCCTGAGATTAAGGCTGTACACATTGAAGCTGTTAAACCCATGAGGGCTTATTATATGCTTGTAATAATATTCCTGGCTATTAATAACGGATGGAGGCCGGACTGGAGTAATTATAACCAATATAAGTATTATCCCTGGTTTGGGGTTCTGTCGTCCGGTTTCGGGTTCGACGTTTCGATTTGCGGCTGCGATCTCTCGTATACGTGCGTCGGTTCTCGCCTTTGCACCGATACAAGGGAAAAGGCATTGTATGTAGCTGAGCAGTTCAAGGATCTTTACCAGGAGTATCTCCTGTATTCAGAATAATTGATACCGGTTGTATGTTGCATGAGCTGTCAGTTCTGTCGTCCGGTTTCAGGTTCGACGATTCGAATTACGACTACGATAACTCGAATACGAACGTCGGTTCTCACCTATGCATA
>CAYLYN010000157.1:0-10821 GCA_964387565.1 uncultured Rikenellaceae bacterium
TATATTTGCCTGTGTATACTTAGTTACAAATGTAAATATCATGACTGGAGTATACTCTTATGTATTAATTATATATTTTATTATATCTGAATTTTCATTAAATCTTTTTCCTTCGTTAAAATTCAATTTTTCACCCATACTCCTGCCCTGCTATTCAAATTTTGAATTCTCACGAGGTTTAGAGTGAAAAAAAATTGAATCTTTTAAATTGATTTTATCAGTTAGATTGTATTTCTTTAGAAGTTAAATTTCTAAGTATGCGAAAAATAAAGATTGTAGTACCATTGCATTACCAGATACTTATTGCACTTATTGCCGGTGGTTTCTTTGGGTATTTATTCCCTGACAAGGTAATTTATACAAACTGGGCAGGTGAAATCTTTCTCAGGGGATTAAATATGATAATCATTCCATTAATATTATTCTCCATTACAACAGGCGTTGCAAGTGTAGGTTCAGGAGGCAATCTGGGGCGTCTCGGACTTAAGACAATGGGATTTTATTTCCTATCCACATTCCTAGCAATTATTACAGGTTTTTTCTTTGTTACTGTTATAAAACCAGGGATAGGTGCTGACCTGGGCTTCAAAATGCCGGTCGATAATATATCTGCAGTTTCTGATAGCTTTGGCAGAACCCTTATTAAAATAATCCCGACGAACATTTTTGAATCATTGATGCAGGGTCAGATGCTGTCAATAATATTTTTTGCTATACTTTTTGGCTTTTTCCTCACCAAAATCAATGAAAATTCACGTATTCTTCTGATGGATGTCTTCAATGGAGCCTTTGAAGTAATTATGAAAATGACCCTTTTTATTATCAGGTTTACAGCAATTGGAATCTTCAGTATAACAGCAAAGGTTATTGCACAGCAGGTTATGATGGGAAATCAGATCAGTGAAGTTGTCAGCAGGCTGGGCTTATATGTTGTTACAGTGCTTGCAAGCCTTATTGTTCATGGTGCAATAACGCTGCCTCTGCTGGTAAAGATACTTGGCCGTTCCAATCCGCTGAAGCATTTCAGGAATATGGCCACACCTCTTCTTACTGCATTTTCCACCTCCTCTTCAAATGCTACACTTCCGCTTACAATGGAGGCGGTCGAAGATAAGGACGGAGTTTCGAATAAGATAGCGAGCTTTACTCTTCCTCTTGGAGCAACCGTGAATATGAACGGTACGGCTTTATACGAATGCGTAGCAGTTATGTTTATTGCCCAGGCATACGGAGTTGAACTTAGCTTTGTTCAGCAGATGGTTGTCATATTTACAGCACTTCTTGCAGCAATAGGATCCGCAGGTATCCCTATGGCAGGACTTGTAATGATGGCCGTTGTTCTGAAAGCAGTAGGATTACCTCTGGAAGGCATTGGTCTTATCCTTGCTGTTGACAGGATACTGGATATGTTCAGAACTGCAATAAATGTTTATGGGGATACCTGTTGTGCAGTTATTATTGCTAAATCCGAAGGTGAAAATCTTAATATTTAAATACCTTCATTCAATTTGCAATTTTCTCTAACTGCATGAACCTGAACATCCTGAATGGCCATCTGAGCTACCGCAGGAAGAACATGAGTGGTTCAAGCCTGCCATCTCTTCGGCAGTCGCTTCGCGTACATCAATGATCTTACCGGTAAAATAAAGACCTAATCCGGCCATTGGATGATTAAAATCCATTCTTACATGATTATCCGTGATCTCATTGATAATACCGTTTAACGGATTTCCTTCGCTATCCATCATAGGGACTTCATTTCCTACATAACAGATGTCTTCATTCAGTTTGCCGTCTGTTTCAAACACCGATACAGGTACATTTACTATCATCTCTTCCCTTCTTTCACCATAAGCCATCTCAGCATCAAGTTTGAAGCTGAATGAATCGCCCTTCAGCAATGAGGAAATATTAGTTTCAAAATGAGGAAGAAGTCTTCCTGTTCCAAAAATAAAATTCAATGGTTTGTTCTCATCCAGAACCTCAATAACTTTACCTTCCGCATTACTCTCTCTTAACTCATAAATGAGTGAAACCATCTTGTTTTTTTCAATTTTCATTATTGCTCAAAGTTATTTGTGTTATTATATATCAGGCTGCAAAGATATTTAAAATAAACGGGGAATCAGAGAAATAATGTTATAGAACATATATTCATGATCTGAATACTCTGACAGGGTCTGGCGCTCAGAAATTAAAGCTTATCCTGAATTCAGGATTGTCATATATAGCATAGCCTGAATCCTGTAATGCCCATAGTACAATAATATTCATCGAGGATCTTCTTCCAAGCTGCTGGCTTATTCCTCCACCAAACAGAACTGTATTTACATTAAACCTTTCGGAAGGATAAGGAGGATACTTCCAGTATGCTGACTCAAGATTCAGAAATTCATCCTCGAGATGTAGAAAAATACCTGTGTGCAATCCGACAGGGATTATGTTATTAAGGTCCTGAACAAGAACAAACTGGGTATAAAATTTTCCTCCGTACATTGATGTCTCATCATCATAATACTTGTAATAGGTATAATCAGGTCCTGCAGCAACAGCAAGGCGAGGAAGAACCCATAATCCCACAACGGGAGCTACTTTTATATTTGTCAGAGTTCCAAATTGCAAACCAAACGATCCCCCGAAAAACATCCTTTCACGCAAAGGAGGTACCTCCTGTCTGGTATTTTGTGCTGAGGACAAACAGAATGCCGGTAATAAAATAAACAATAGAATTGCTTTTCGAGGTACCAGGTTAATTAATTCAGTTGTTATCTTATCTATATTATTTTTCAATTTTTTCATATGATGCAACTATACCTTTGATTAGTGATGAACTGAAGCCATTATGTTCCATTTCATTAAGACCGACTATTGTACACCCTTTCGGGGTAGTCACCTTATCAATTTCTGATTCCGGATGAACCTGTTTTTCAATAAGTAGTTCTGCAGCACCTTTCACTGTCCTGGTTACAATTTCGCTGGCAGTCTTAGCATCAAATCCTATCTGAATTCCACCCTGAATCATGGCCCTTATGAAGCGAAGAACATATGCCACACCACATGCACCAAGAATTGTGGCAGATTGCATAAGTTCTTCATCAATAACCATTGTAGTACCCATGTTATCAAAGAGTTGCCTCACTGCGTCGATTTCATGCTGCTGGGTTCCTCCATGAGCAATACATGAAACTGATCTGCTTACACTTGCAGATATATTGGGCATGGCCCTGAATAGAGGCAGTTTCAGTTTAATATGCTCCGAAATCTCATTTATGGTCACCCCGGCTGTTACTGAAACAATGATATGCTTTTTAGGATCGATACTTTGTCTTATCTCATCAAGAATACCGGTTAAATTATATGGCTTTACTGCAATTACAATGATATCGGAATTTCTTACAGCCTGTTTATTATCGGAAGTAACAACAACGCCGTATTCTCTGAGATATACCAGTTCATCGGTATTCCTTCGTGTCACTGTTATTTTTGACGGTACTGTTCCTGAGTTTTTTAACAATCCCTGCAAGAGAGAAAGTCCTATATTTCCGCAGCCAATTATCGCTACACTCTGTTCCATCCACTTTTGAATTAAATTTCTGAACGAAGAAAATATTTAAAATATTGTGGCAAATATATGATTATGCCCTTAAAACAACACACCCTTGTACCTGTATATTTAACATATCCTGCATAATTACAGCCGTCGTATTCAGTTTTTTATTGTTAGAAGATAAATTAATATCTTAGTATTTAAGTAATATAGTTGAGTTATAAGAGAATAATTGAAACTGAAAGATGAATATTATCATAAACGGAGGCACCAGGGGAATCGGAAGAGAAATTGCAATTGAATTATCAAATGACCATGCCAATAATATAATAGTTACGGGCAGAAATGAAAAATCACTGAAACTGTTATCATCGAACGCCAGTAACATAAGTGCTGCGAAGTTAGATCTCAACTCACCTGAAAAAAGCTTCAAGTCATTATTAGATATTGTAAATAAACATTTTACTCCGGTTGATATTCTGATTAACAATGCCGGACTGCTTATTGCAAAAAGATTCACGGAGACTGATGAAAAAGATGCGAGGCTGATTATGGAGACAAACTTTTTCGGACCTGCACTTTTAATCCGGAAACTTAAGCCCTTTATGGCTGAAGGCTCACACATCGTGAATATATCCAGTATGGGAGGATTTCAGGGTAGTTCAAAGTTTGACGGACTTTCATATTACAGTGCCGCAAAAGCTGCAATTTCATCTCTTTCAGAATGTCTTGCCGTTGAGTTTGCGGATTCAAGAATAAGTGTCAACTGCCTGGCTCTCGGAGCTGTGCAGACTGAAATGCTCGAGGAGGCTTTTCCTGGTTATAAGGCGCCCTTAACTGCAAAAGAAATGGCAAAATTCATATCATATTTTGCAAAGAACGGACATAAATTTTTCAACGGAAAAATCTTACCTGTAGCTGTGAGCACTCCCTAAGGAGGTGTGAGGTGTGAGGTGTGAGGTGTGAGGTGTGAGGTGTGAGGTGTGAGGTGTGAGATCAGGAGTAGGTTTTTATTTTCAGTTTACCATCAAGGGCAAGCAGAGCATTAAATGCCAGAGCTTTCAGTTCATCCTCCCCCGGATAGACAATGACTTTTGAAATATAGCCAACCATTTTTGTTATATCATTCATTGTTGATTCCTGGTATGCCATACCTCCGGTAAGAATTATTGCATCTACTTTTCCATGTAGGACACTGGCCATGGCTCCTATCTCTTTTGCAACCTGGTATACCACCGCCTTGATTATCATAATCGCTTTATTATCACCATTTTCTGCCATACTACAGACCTCCTTAAAGCTATTGGTGCCCAAGTAGGCTACCATACCTCCTCTGCCTGTCAGCATAGACTTAATTTCTTCGCTTGAATATTTTCCACTGAAACAGATGTCGGCCAGCTGCCCGGCAGGAAGGCTTCCTGACCTCTCAGGAGAGAATGGTCCGTCTCCATCCAGGGCATTGTTCACATCAACTACTCTTCCGTTACGATGAGCACCTACACTGATTCCACCGCCCAGATGGGCAACAATAAGATTGAGATCTTCATAGCTTCTGCCAATTGAACCGGCATACAGGCGTGCAACAGCTTTTTGATTCAGTGCATGGAAAATGGAGCGTCTTTCGATTGCAGGATGACCCGAAATCCTTGCAATATCCTGAAGTTCATCAACCACAACCGGATCAACAATGAAGGCCTCAGCTGAAGGTAGCTGTGAGGCAATCTCTTCAGCTATCAGTCCGCCAAGATTACTGGCATGCTGTCCGGAATACCCTGTTCTTAAATCGCTGAGCATCTGCTTGTTGATTTTATAAATACCTGATTCTATTGGTTTTACAAGTCCTCCCCTTCCAACAACAATCCTTATTTTCTCCAGTTTAACTTTCCTGACTGATAATTCATTCATAATCAGCTCTTTCCTGAACTGAAACTGATCAGCAATTTTTTCAAACTGAACAAGATCATTTCTGCTATGATTTATTGATTTTTCGAAAAGAGCAGCCTCCTCCTCAAAGAGTCCAATTTTGGTAGAAGTTGATCCGGGATTTACAGCCAGAATTAGTCTTTTCTCCATACATCATGAAGTTATTTGTACAATGGGGACTTTATTAAAGTTATACCATCAGGCATGACAGTGCAATACAATAGTATTTGGAGACAGGTGATTCACTGCGTGACATTACTACAACCGGTTTTTCAGTTCCCCTGATAAGTCCTCCCAGTTCACCACCGGCGAAGAGCATCAGAGCTTTATAGAAAGGATTGCAGGATTCAAGTGAAGGAAACAAGAGGATATCAGCTTCCCCGTTTACAGGAGTTTTAATTCCCTTGATGTCCACACTCTCCTTGTCGCAGGCAAGAAACAGGTCAAGTGGACCATCAATAATACAATCCTTAATCTTCCCCGAAGCTATCATTCCTTTCATAGCAGAATAATCGTCTGAGCTCCTGAAATGTTTTCCTGTTTTTTCGGATGCTGCAATAAGGGCTAATTTTGGTTTTTGCAAACCAAACCTTTCGGCCATTTCGACAGCATAATTGGCCATTGAAACCTTCTGTTCGAGGTCTGGATAAGGTATAACAGCAGGATCGGTAATGAACAGAAGTTTGTTATATGCAGGTATCTGGATAGCTCCTACATAGCTTAAAACTGCTCCAGGAAGCATTATTCCTTTCTCCTTGTCCATTACTGACTTCAGAAACACATCTGTACCAACAAGCCCTTTCATGACAATATCAGCTCCACCTGATTTGACCATCTCAACGGCCAATGCACACGCGTGTGAGGCATCGTCAGTATTAATTATGCTGAAATGTTGCTTATCTATCCCGGCTGAATTACATATTTCTGAAATTTCATCCCTGTTGCCAATCAGGATTGCTTCAATAAATCCCTCATCGACAGATCTCTTAACAGCTCCAATAGTATGTGGATCCTGAGCCCAGGCAACAGCAATCCTGTACCTTCTATTGGTTGAAAGAACTTTCTCCACCATCTGGTCAAGCGTCCGGATCATAATAATTTCATTTGCATGAAGCTGCAGCCAGAAGAATACTGTCGAATTTAGCCTGTTCAGAATCTGATCTTGAGGTCAGGACAATTGGGGCAAGAGCTCCAAGTATAATTGATGCAACCTTGGCTTTTGCAAAGAAAACAAGAGATTTGTACAAAACATTACCAACTTCAATATCCGGCATAAGGAGCAAATCGGTATCTCCGGCCACTTCGCTTTTAATTCCCTTGTGTTTTGCACTTTCTATGCTAACTGCGTTATCAAAGGCAAGAGGACCGTCGATAATACAGTTTTTTATCTGATCGCGCTGGTTCATCTTTGAAAGTAAAGCAGCATCGAGTGTAGCCTCCATATTTTCATTTACCATTTCCACTGCTCCAAGTACTGCAACTTTTGGATTTGAATAACCAAGCCTTAAAAGACATGATACTGAATTATTTACTATGGAAATCTTTTCTTTAAGGTTTGGAGCTATGTTCATTGCTACATCAGTAACCGCAATAACCTTATGGTAGGTTTCAACCTCGAACAGGGCAAAATGTGAAAGCAGGTTACCTGTACGCAATCCCCACTCTTTATTTAGTACACATTTCAGAAGTGTGGAAGTCCCTACCATGCCTTTCATAAGTATATCAGCCTGCTTATTGCTAACCATTTTTACTGACATTTCAACTGACTTCAGCAGGTCAGGCTCATGAATAATTCTTAATCCTGAAACATCATAATTATGTGAAACGCAGATATTCTGAATACCTTCTGTATCTCCAACGAGTATAGGTTCGACAATATTCTCCTGCCATGCTTTAAGAACAGCAGCAAGTGAATGCAGGTCCTGTGCCGCAGCCAGTACCAGTTTCTTCTTAGGTCCGCCTGCCACTATACTTTTAAGATCGTTCAGTGTATTTAAAACCATAATATCAGAGATTTTTCCGAATTATATTATTTCACTTTCATCTGTTCAACAATGTCCCTGGTTTCAGAAGCTATGACCCATTCTTCGTTTGTTGGAACAATCATAACTGTAACCTTTGAATCTTTCTTGCTAATTACCAGTTCTTTACCGCGAACTCCGTTGTTGGCACTTTTATCAAATTCAAGACCAAGAAACTCCATCTCCTCGCAAATCTTTTCGCGATCATCAGGGGAGTTTTCTCCAATGCCTCCTGTAAATATTAGAATATCAACACCCCCCATGGCAGCTGCATATGCCCCGATATACTTTCTGACCCTGTACTGGTACATTTTAAGAGCAAGTAAAGCCCGGGAATCGCCTTCGGCAGCAGCTGCTTCTACTTCGCGCATATCGCTTGAAATACCTGATATTCCCAGTACTCCGCTATGTTTATTCAACAGGGTATTAAGTGATGAATAGTCTATTTCTTCCTTTTCCATAATAAGGGTAAGTGCGCCAGCATCAACATCCCCCGATCTTGTTCCCATAATAAGTCCTTCAACAGGTGTCAGACCCATTGAAGTATCAACAGATTTACCACCTTTTATAGCTGTTATTGATGCACCATTGCCCAGATGGCATGTAATCATTTTCTTACTGTTATAATCTACTTTAAGCAGCTCACAGGCACGCTTTGAAACATAGCTATGACTGGTTCCATGAAAACCGTATCTCCTTATACCATATTTTTTATAGAGTGAATACGGCAAGGCATACATAAATGAATAGTCAGGCATAGTCTGATGGAATGAAGTATCAAAAACACCTACCTGAGGAACATCAGGCAGGAGATTTTTGAGTGCATATATACCTTTCAGGTTTGCAGGATTATGCAAAGGGGCAAGATCAGAACATTCTTCAACTCCCTTGATTGTTACCTCATCGAGGTAGCAGCTCTCCTGGAATGTTTCACCGCCATGAACAAGTCTGTGACCAACGGCATCAATATCGGAGAGACTCTTAATGACTCCTCTCCTTTCACTAATCAGCAATCCCAGGAGAAATTCTATACCACTCTGATGGTCAAGTATTTCTCCCTCAAGTTTAACTTTATCGCCATCAAACCTTTCATTTTTCAGAAAGGAGCCTTTAAGTCCTATTTTTTCCACTATCCCTTTTGCCAGAACGGTACTTGTGCTGATGTCAAAGAGTTGATATTTAATAGATGAACTTCCACAATTAAGTACTAATATTTTCATTTAAAATTTGTTTATGTTTTAATTAATCAGGGAATTTAGGATGATATTTTATTCTGATATATTTGTGTTATTGGTAATCTTAACTCCATCCTTGTTGTATTCATAGAAACCTCTGCCGGTACGCCTGCCAAACTGGTTCGCTCTTACAAGGCGTTTTAATATCGGAGAGGATTTGTACTTAAGGTCACCGAATTCATCATATAAATTCTCGCACCATCGTAAAATCTTATCCAGTCCTATCTTGTCTGCCATTTCGAATGGACCCAGAGGAAGACCAAAACCAACTTTCATTGTAAGATCAATATCTTCCATAGAACCAACACCCTCCATCAGCAGTTCACATGCCTCATTAATAAAAGGCACAAAAAGCCTGGTACTGATTATTCCGGGTGATTCTTTAACAGGAATCACTTTTTTCCCGATCAGGTTAGCAAATTTAATTGTATTCTCATAAGCTTCCTGAGAAGTATATAATCCTTTTACAACTTCAACAACGCGTGCATCTGCTTCAGGAGTCAGGAAATGAAAGCTAACGCAACGATCCTTATGTTCCAGATCAGCAGTTAACTCAGTTATAACCTGGGTTGAAGAGTTAGTAGCAATAATTGTCTCACTGTCGACATGTCGTTCAATATTCTTAAGAATCTCTGCCCTTATATTATGGCTGTGCTCACGGGTTGATGATTTGATTGCTTCGATAACAATGTCACATCCTTTAAAATTCCTGTATTCAGTAGTGCCTTTAATCCTGGAGAGTATACCAAGTTTTTCCGAATTTGTCATACCCCATCTTTCGATCATCCTGTCGAGTTCCTTTGCAAGTTCGGTATATGCCTGATCAATCTTTTGCTGGTTTACTTCCAGGAATATTACATCGAGGCCCTTCGAACTTACCATTCGTGCAATATTCTGGCCCACGGTTCCTGCACCGACTATACCGACTCTGGAAAACATTGTTTTTGGCCTGGTCTCTTTTGATAATCCGTAATCCTCAAGCCTCTCTGTATTTTCTGCCATATATGTTTTATTTTCTCCTGTTATTATTAAAAGTCCGTTTTTGATTCATTATTTTTTTCGTCCGGCTGCCTGATTTGCAGTAATTGCTATCATACTTACTATATCGTTTACTGAACAACCTCTTGAAAGATCATTAATAGGAGCTGCCATACCCTGAAGTACAGGTCCTATTGCTTCAGCTCCTGCCAGGCGCTGCACCAGTTTGTAAGCAATATTTCCGGAATTAAGATCCGGAAAAATAAGAACATTTGCCTTTCCGGCAATTGGGCTTCCGGGAGCCTTGCTCCTGCCAATTGCCTCAATAAGTGCAGCATCTGCCTGTAATTCACCATCAAGCTGGAGGTCAGGAGCCATTTCTTTTGCGATCCTTGTAGCGTTTATGACCTTGTCAACCGAAGGATGTTTGGCACTGCCTTTTGTTGAAAAGCTGAGCATGGCTATCCTGGGTTCAAAGCCACAGATCGCACGGGCTGTATTTGCCGAAGCTACAGCTATCTCTGCCAGTTCCTTTTCATCGGGATCAGGATGAACAGCTCCGTCTGCGAAAATAATAACTCCATTTTCACCGAATTTTCTATCAGGATGGATCATAATGAAAGCTCCTGAGACAACTGAAATGCCAGGAGCAGTTTTTACATAATGGAATGCGGGCCTCAGAACATCACCTGTTGCATGGTCAGCTCCCGATACCTCTCCGTCAGCATCACCACTCTTTATCATAAGCACTCCCAGGTAAAGAGGATCCTCAATAAGTTTTGATGCCTCCTCCCTGGTAAGTCCCTTGTTTTTCCTTAACTCCACCATAAGATCAATATATTTCTCTTTTTTCTCATGATTTAAAGGATTAACAACTTTTGCCTTTGAAATATTTCGCAAACCAAGTTTGTCGGCGTGAGATTTTATCTGGTCAGGATCACCAATAAGTATTATCTGAGCAAGCCCTTCTTCAATAGCAATGTCAGCAGCTTTAATATTTCTCTCCTCATATCCTTCTGGAAGGACTATCCTTTGATTGTGTTTCTTGGCATTTTGTTTGATGCGATCTAATAATTCCATTGTGTATCAATATATTAGTGTGTATATTATTTTTTTA
>CAYLYN010000158.1:0-10810 GCA_964387565.1 uncultured Rikenellaceae bacterium
TCAGATAATCAATCGTCCCGGCCACCCCTCCTTCAAAAGGAGGGGAAACTTTAGCATCTATCCACTTCAAATAATAGAGTCTTAACTTGACGGCTATGCGCTTCGGCGGGGGAAACTTTTACTATCCCTCAACTTCAACTAAAAAAAGTCTTAAGTTAACGCCTATGCCCCCTGGGGGGAAATTAAAAAGGGCGGTATGTAATGATACAGAATGCATATTATGTGTTACAATAATTTTGAAGTATTACATAGCTATCGGGAGCCGATTACTGCCCCCCTATTTGCCAATAATAAAATTCGCCGGCAGCTGAATAGTCTCTCCAAACTGGTAAATCAGCTTTCGGGAATTAAAAATGCTCTCCTTGCCCACTGATATCTTTATGCTTACAACATCAGGAACACGGTAATAAAGCTTATCAAATGTATTATTCTCAACACCGGGCTGGCTTTTATTTATTATGGTTAATGCCCTGGTCTTCTTTTCAGGTAAAAGTTCCACATTGACCGGAACTCCGCCTTTAGCTGATCCTGCTATTGGTCCGGTTAGTTCAGAAAACTGAAACAGGACTAATGGTTTATTCTCCATCCCGGGCTCCGGGATAAGATTAACTGAATAACTTCTTTTTTCTTTAATCACTTTACCTGTAAAAAGTTCAGTGTATTCCCTTTCAATCCGGTTCATCTCATTTATTGCCGCATCATTTTGTGGAAAAACATTTGCTTCTCCGGTAAGGATGAGGTGTTTGCCATCGCGGATTTCCATAATACGTTTTGCTGCTTTCTCAGCAAGCTGGTCTGTCGAAAGCCTTTTCTTCTTTTCAACAATATAAGGTATCCTGATAAAGGTGGAATCTAGATTTATCCTTTTATAGGCAGTATCCCTCTGCAAATTGTAATATTCATCAGATCCCAGGTCCTCAAACCTGAACTGATCATACCCATTTCCGTCACCGGCAACCTGTTTCTCAGTAACGTAAAACTGACGCGGATTTATATCAAGTATCAGTCCTTCCCTTCTTAAAGAGAGTGCATTGCTTCTGAGGAAAGAGCTGCTCCTGATAACATAATATTCTGAAGGATCGAGTTCCTCATGAGTGTTAACGGTAATGCCGGTTATCGCCCAGTATTCGCTTTCTGCAACAATTGCATCCGAAATACCCAGGAAATCATCTGCATATTGAGAATAGGGCCCGGGGATTTCAACTGTACGCTCCATCTCCACATTAAAATTGAATACTGTTCGTGGCAATCCATAAATAATTGTGCCATCTGACATAGATACAGTATCGGACAATGGCACTATAACAGGATTAGAATCAACAACTTTTTTGCCTGTTGTACAGGATACCGTGAATGAAACTACAAGACTTATTAATAACAGATTGAGAGGTCTTTTCATGGCTACAATATTTTTTTTAGAAATTAATGATCAAAACAAAGAATAATCATATTGACTGCTCCCTGATTTTTTTATACGCATTACCGGTATTATTTATTATATCTGATGCAATTAAAGCTTCAAATCCGGTTTTTTCTGCAGCAATGTCACCGGCAAGTCCATGAAGGAATACTCCTGCCACAGCAGCACTTTCCGCCGAATAACCCTGTGCCAGCAAAGATAATATTATTCCTGTAAGTACATCTCCGCTGCCTGCAGTAGCCATTCCCGGATTACCGGTACTGTTAAACCTGATATTTCCATCAGGAGTGGAAACAGAAGTGTAAGCTCCCTTTAATACTACAATACAGTTATTTTTTTCGGAAAACCTGCTCTGGTTTATGACTCTTTCATAGCCATTGCTGCTTGCACCGGCCAATCGCTCAAATTCCCTGGGATGTGGTGTAAGTATAACATCAGGATGGAGCAGTGAGTACCAGGAATTATTGGCTGCAAGGATATTAAGAGCATCAGCATCCACAACAACGGGTCTTCTGAATTCTTTTAGAAATTCATACAAACCCGTGGCAGTACCCTTATCCATTCCTATTCCCGGGCCAATGCCTGCTGCAGTAAATGAATCCGATATATCGATCCGGCTTATATGATCTTCCGACCTGTCTGTTACAACCATTGCCTCAGGCAATGAGGACTGCATTATTGCCCTGCCCCCATATGGCAAATGGCAGGTCAGAAGACCTATCCCTGTTCTTAGTGCTGCTGAAGCACCAAGAATTGCTGCACCCATTTTCCCTTTTGATCCTGCAACAAGCAGCCCGTGTCCGAAATGACCTTTGTGGTCAAATTTTGACCTGGTCCGCAGAAGAGGAAGAATATCATTGTATTCTGTGAAGCTGTAAGGCGACCTTGTATTCCGGATAGCAGCATCATTCAATCCGATTTGCAGAACTTCCCAGTTTCCTGCGAAAACGTTGTTTTCAGAAAACATAAAGGCAAGCTTAGGGAACTGAAAGCTAAGTGTAAAGTCAGCTCTTACTATTGTATCCATATTGTTCCTGCTGTTATCTTCACAAAACAAACCGGAAGGTATATCTATTGAAATTGTAGTTGCTTCAATCTCATTTATCTTCCTGATGATCTCAGCAGGCAAACCCTCGGCAGGCCTCGTAAGTCCGCTTCCGAAAATGGCATCTATAATAACATCATCCGATGATATAAAAGGGAAATCTTTTACTGATGTCAGTACATTTATTTCAATCTGCAACTCCTTTTTAAGTCTTTTCTCGTTGATCAACCACTCAGGAGATGTTTTATCAGTGAATTTAATATAGTATATTTCAACCTCATATCGGTTCCGTAAAAGCATCCGGGCAAGAGCAAGACCATCACCTCCGTTGTTACCCGGACCTGCAAGGACAAAGACCTTCCTGTTACGTTCAAATCTGCTGACATACCAGCTAAACACCTTTCCAGCAGCCCTTTCCATAAGCTCTATAGAAGGAACCGGCTCATGAATAATCGTATAATTATCGATTTCACGTATCTGTTCACACCTGAATATCTTCATTTCAAAAATGCTTGATTACAAATTTACATTCTTGAAAGATCAATTAAAAATAATAGGAACAGAATGGATATAAAAGCAGGAAATAAGTGATTTTTTTAGTTTAAAAAGATTAATATATTTGCTTAGCCACGTTCTGAAGTTTAAATAGAAAAAAGTAATATAAATTAAAAAATAACAGATATGTTAAAGAATCATCCCAAAGGTCTTCTTGTAGCATTTTTTACTAATATGGGTGAGAGATTTGGCTTTTATACAATGATGGCCATTCTCGTATTATTCCTTCAGGCTAAATATGGTCTTGATGAAGATACTGCAGGTGGAATATACAGCTGGTTCTATTTTGCCATTTATGCACTTGCACTTGTAGGAGGGGTAATTGCAGACTCCACAAGGAAATATAAAACTGTAATTATGCTCGGACAGATAGTTATGTTTGCAGGCTATGTTTTAATGTCAATCCCTAATCTTTCACTTGGTCTGACCATTACAGGACTATTTACAATTGCACTGGGAAATGGTTTCTTCAAAGGAAATCTGCAGGCTGTTGTCGGTCAGATGTACGATGATCCAAAATATTCAAGTGTAAGAGATACTGCTTATCTGATCTTTTATATGGGTATAAACGTTGGAGCCTTCTTTGCTCCCTTTGCTGCCAACGGTGTTAGGAACTGGTGGCTTAAAAGCAATAATTTTCTTCATGACGGGAGCCTTCCTGCACTTTGCCACCAATACCAGGAGGGTACCCTGCAGAATTCAGATCAGCTTATGACGCTTGCTAACCAGGTAAGCCTGTCAGGACCTGTTTCTGATCTTGGTGCTTTTGCGTCAAACTACCTGGAAGTGTTTTCAAGAGGATACAATTTTGCCTTTGCTGTGGCTGCCGGGGCAATGATCATTTCTCTTCTTGCTTATCTCATTTTTAACAAACATCTGCCAACAAGGGAAAAGTCAGCAACTGATTCTACAATTACCTTAACTGAAAAACCTCTTGCACTTCCGGTTGCCCTGGCAGCGGGATTTGCAACAGCATTCCTTATCAATCTCTTCAAGGATTTTGCTACAGGGATGGCAATAGGACTTTTCGTCGGGTTTGTAACCTGGATTATTATGATTTCCAAAAAAGAAGAAAAGGACAGAGTTATTGCACTTACTCTTGTATTTCTTGTTGTTGTATTCTTCTGGATGTCGTTCCACCAGAATGGACTGACTCTGACATTTTTTGCCCGCGACTATACAGTCAAGACTGTTGATCCGTACACCTTTATGTTTTTCACTCTCGAGAATATCCTGTCAGTGATTGCTTTTATTGCAGGTCTTGTTATTCTTCTCGGGAAAAAACGTTCAACAAATACCAGGCTGACAGGAGCAGCACTACTGGTAGCCGGAGGTACAGCAGGGTATTTCTTTTTTCAGAATGGAGCAGATCAGAATCCAATTGCACCTGAAGTATTCCAGTCGTTTAATCCTCTGTTTATTGTCAGTCTTACTTTTGTTGTAATGGCACTTTTCAGCTGGCTTAATAAGCGTGGGAAGGAACCATCAACTCCAAAGAAAATAGGATTGGGAATGATAATTGCTGCCCTCGGTTTTCTTGTAATACTTATTGCTTCTCTTAATATGGTCTCACCTCACGAGCTGAGAATAGTAGATGAAACCGGTGCAGTAAAATTCAATCCTGTCCCTGATTCGTCCAGAGTAATGCCCTACTGGCTCATAACTTCATATCTTATTCTTACAATAGCGGAATTATTCCTCAGCCCGATGGGACTCTCATTTGTGTCCAAGGTTGCGCCGGTGAGGTTTCAGGGTGTAATGCAGGGAGGATGGCTGCTTGCTACAGCAGTTGGTAATAAACTGTTGTTTGTCGGTAGTTTTTTCTGGGGAAAACTTGACCTGTGGCAGCTATGGCTGATCTTTATTGCCTGCTGTCTGCTCTCTGCAGCTTTTATATTTTCAATACTTAAAAGACTGGAAAAGGTAGGCAAAAACTAATTATTAATTATACTTACTATTTTACTTATAGCCTGTTAGCAGAGATTGCTGATTGTTTAATAATTTACATTTATTTAGGAAATCCGCTGGATTATTCCTAATTTTGTACTTTTATGCATCCATGGGGTGCATTTTTATTTGAAGATATCAATATGAAAGTTCTGAAGTTTGGAGGTACATCTGTCGGCTCACCGGAAAGGATTAAAGGGGTCTGTAAGATTATTGAATCACAGGATTCCAGTTGTATTGTTGTTGTATCAGCATTCCAGGGCATTACCGATGAGCTTAAAAAAGCCTGCGAACTGGCTTGTGCTTGCAACGATGAATACAAAACCCATCTGACCGCCATAACTTCAAAGCACTACGACTTTGCTAGGCAGCTTCTTGATACACCTGGCCTTGAAAGGGTAAACAGTGAGATGCAAAAAATCTTCACTGAACTCGAAGGGATGCTGAACGGCATTTACCTTGTGAGGGAATTAAGCAGGCATTCACTTGACCTGGTTATGAGCAAAGGAGAATTACTATCATCACTTATAATAAGTAATCTGATACCTGGCTGTCACTACCTCGATTCAAGAAAAATTATACGCACTGACAGTAACTTCGGGTTTGCAAATGTGGATTTTGCTATAACTGACAGCCTGATAAGGAAAAGTATACCAAAAGACAAAAGGGTTATTCTGATACCCGGGTTCATAGCATCAAACGAAGATAAAGAGACAACAACCCTGGGAAGAGGAGGATCGGATTATACCGCTGCGATCGCAGCAGCTGCTGTTAATGCTGAAGTTCTTGAGATTTGGACAGATGTGGATGGTTTCATGACAGCTGATCCTAAAAAGGTAAATAAGGCATACGCCATAGAAAGCCTCACCTATTCTGAAGCTATCGAGCTCTCTCATTTCGGGGCAAAGGTGATTTATACTCCTACTCTCAGACCTGTATATAAAAAGAATATTCCCATACTGGTTCGCAATACCTTTAAGCCCGACTTAAAGGGAACACTTATAAGCAATAATACACAGAATGGCAATAACAGCCCCATCAAAGGAATTTCTTCGATTGACCATATTGACCTGATAACCATACAGGGTACTGGCATGGTTGGAGTTACAGGGACTTCGATGAGACTTTTCGGAGCGCTTGCAAGGCAGAATATCAACATAATCCTTATTACCCAGGCATCATCAGAATATTCTATCTCATTCGCTGTAATACCCTCAGATTCTGAACTTGCCAGGGCCGAAATAATCAATGAATTCAGATCAGAGATAGAGATCAAGAAAGAACTGAATGTACTTATCGAGAAGAATCTCTCTATCATAGCTATTGTAGGTGAAAAGATGAAGAACACTCCCGGCATATCAGCAACTCTCTTCAGGTCGCTGGGTCGAAACGGGATAAATGTAATAGCAACGGCACAAGGTTCGTCCGAACTCAATATCTCTGTCGTAATAAAGAGAGAGAGCCTGCGAAAAGCACTGAATGTGATTCATGACGGATTTTTTCTCTCCCGTTACAAGGAGATGTACCTCTTTGTTGCCGGCACCGGCCTGGTAGGGACAAGCCTCCTGAAACAACTTAAGGAACAGTCTCCCGCACTGCTGGCAGAACATAATCTTAAAGTCAATCTGATGGGTATTACAAATACCAGGAAGATGATAATTGATAAAAAATGTGTTTCACTCGATAATTACAGGGAAGCTCTGAGAACATCCGAAGACAAGGGAGATCTGACCTCTTTTATTAACCATATGACCCGTATGAATCTCAGGAACTCAGTATTTATTGATTGCACAGCTGATGAAGATGTTGCTTCAAGGTATAAGGATATCCTGTCAAAATATGTTTCAGTTGTCACAGCAAATAAAATAGCATGTTCATCAGAGTTCAGTTATTACCAGAAGCTCCGCAATATAGCAAATGAAAGAGGTGTAAGATTCATGTATGAAACTACCGTAGGTGCAGGTCTTCCGATAATAAAAACCATTAACGACCTGATAGTAAGCGGTGATAAGATACTTAAGATAGAAGCCGTCCTGTCCGGCACAATGAATTTTATATTCAATGAGCTTGGACCTGACCTGCCACTCAGTACAGCTATCAGAAAGGCCAGGGAGATGGGGTATTCAGAACCTGATCCACGGGTAGATCTAAGTGGAACGGATGTTGTAAGAAAAATACTTATTCTTGCAAGAGAGGCAGGATATAGCCTTGAAAAAGAAGATGTTGTTATTGAAAAATTTCTGCCGGAAGAGTGTTTCAAAGGTGATCTGAACAACTTTTATGAAATGGTCAGAAAGTATGATGGTGAATTTGAGAAAAAGAGAAAGGAACTCGCATCCGGTAACAGGAAATGGAGATTTTTTGCCACACTTGACGAAGGAAAAGCCAGGGTTGAGCTGCTTACAATAGGTTCAGATCATCCATCCTATAACCTGGAGGGCAGCAATAACATAATCCTGCTGACCACCACAAGATATAAGGAACTTCCTATGGTGATAAAAGGTTACGGAGCTGGAGCTGATGTAACTGCTGCCGGTGTATTTGCCGACCTGATGAGAGTAGTAAATGTTTAATCTTGAAAAAGAAACAAATTAAATATTATTCCACAAATCTGAAATCCGGTCCGGTTTCATTCAGGGAAGCCTTACTAAAGGGCCTTGCACCTGACGGGGGACTTTATATGCCGGCCTCTATTCCTTCACTTGGCAATGAGGATATCGAAATGATGGAAGGTATGGAATATCACGATATTGCATTTACAGTTCTTAACAATATAATTGGCAGTGAGATCCCCGAAAAGGTACTGAGATCATTATGCAAAGATGCATATGATTTTGATGTACCTCTCGAAAATGTATATGAAAGGAAATATATACTCCGTCTTGACCAGGGACCTACAGCCTCTTTCAAAGATTTTGCAGCGAGGATGATGGGCCGCCTTATGCAGTATTATATCTCAGAAAATAAAAAGAATCTGACCATCCTTACTGCCACATCAGGCGATACCGGAAGCGCTGTTGCAAGTGCCTTCTACGGCCTCCACGGTATAAATGTTATAATCCTGTTTCCTCTGAACGAAGTAAGTGTTATGCAAAGGAAGCAGATGACTACACTTGGGAAAAATGTATCAGTTATCGGAGTTAACGGGAAATTTGATGATTGCCAGAGACTGGTAAAAAGTGCCTTCACAGACAGATCATTAAAACACCTTCCACTGTCATCAGCAAATTCGATCAATACAGGAAGGCTTCTGCCTCAGTCGGTCTATTACTTCTATGCATGGTCTAAACTTCGGAAAGAGATTAATGAGAGTGTAATTTTCAGTGTTCCTTCAGGTAATTTCGGGAATCTGATGGGCGGACTTATTGCTTCAAGGATGGGACTGCCTGTCAGCAAATTTGTAATATCTACAAATGCCAACGGGGAAGTACCTGAATTCCTGGGAACTGGAAATTATAAGCCTATTGTTCCTTCAATTAACTGTATATCAAGTGCAATGAATGTGGGCCATCCCAGCAACCTGGCCAGGATAGTTGCACTTTATAATGGTATTATGAATGAAAAAGGTGAGATTTTAAAGCAGCCTGACATGAAAATGATGCGTGAAAATCTAGCCGGAATAGCCGTTTCGGATACAGATACCAGGGAAACTATTATGAATTGTTATAAAAGGCATTCAATACTTCTGGAACCACACGGTGCAGTTGCATGGAAAGGCCTCATGGAGTATTCAAAGGATTTGCTGATACCGGAAGAGCAGCTTTCTGTATCGCTTGAAACAGCTCATCCTGCAAAATTCCCGGAGGAGTTAATACAGATAACTGGTAAAAGCCCCGGCCTTCCTTTGTCCTTATCAGGTCTCGAAACTAAAAAAGAAAACTATGAGCTGATGGAAAACAGCTATGAAAAACTGAAGGAATTTCTTTTGAAAAATTAATTAACTGTAACCTGTTCATAATGTATATTATCTGTTCTGACCTTGAGGGTATTTATACTCCTGAAATCTGGATAAATGTTGCTGAATATACCGGTATTAAGGAGTTAAAGCTGACGACCAGGGATATAAGTGACTATGATGTGCTTATGGCTGGCAGACTATCAATTCTGAGGCAGCATAACCTGAAAATATCAGATATTCAAAATGTAATCCGGAAGCTTGAACCACTCGAAGGTGCCAGAGAATTCCTCGACTGGCTGAGGACAGATTTTCAGCTGATAATTGTATCCGACACTTTCCGGGAGTTTGCCGGTCCGCTTATGGAGAAACTTGGAAGACCAACACTGTTATGTCATCATCTTACTATTGATCATGAAGGAAATATCTCTGACTATAATCTGCGTCAGAAAGATGCAAAACGAAAGGTTGTTGAAGCACTTCAGAGTTTAAACTTTAAAGTAATCGCTATTGGTGATTCCTATAACGATATTTCGATGCTCCGGAAATCTGATGAAGCTATTCTTTTCCGTCCTCCGGCAAACGTTATTGATGAAAATCCTGATATTAAGGTAGTTACAGATTATACAGATCTTAAGAATTACATTCTTGAAATTACCAGGAATGATCATAAATGAACCACAGAGACATCAATCTTTTCAGTATCTTATAATTACATCATAATATAATAATTATCAGCAGGTAATCTTTTGAAAGGTAATTTTCATATTTTTGACTGACCATAACTTAAACCTTAATTAAATGAAATTACCACCTTCCTCAAGGAACTGGCTGACAATTATAGGATCAATTATTGCAGTGATAAATCTTCTGATTATCCTTGTGCTCTTTGCAATATCAAGCATTTTTGATCTGGATAATACAAACCTCGGATTATTTATTTATGTAATTCTACCGGGTTTTATGATCCTGGGTCTTCTAATCATCCCCGTTGGAATGATAAGGGAGCGAAACCGTCAGAACAAGCTTACCGGAACTGACAGATTGCAGGCAAGGTTTCCGCGTATCGATCTGAATGATCCCAGGCACAGAAATGCCTTTGTCATATTTACGGTTGCAACAATTATTATTCTGTTTCTTTCAACTCTGGGCAGTTTTGAAGCATTTCATATGACAGAATCGGTTGAATTTTGCGGAACCTTGTGTCATGAGGTTATGGAACCTGAACATACAGCATATCAGCGATCGCCTCATGCCAATGTTACATGCGTTGAGTGCCATGTCGGATCAGGTGCTTCCTGGTATGTAAAATCAAAAATCTCTGGTCTGCACCAGGTTATTGCTGTCATAACCAATGATTTTTCAAGACCAATTGAAACCCCGCTGCACGATCTGCGTCCGGCAAGGGAGACCTGTGAAAAATGTCACTGGCCTCAGAAATTCTATGCCCGTTCGCTAAGGACTATAAAGTATTTTCTTACCGATTCCGCCAACAGTGAATGGGATATCATGCTTCAGATGAAAACCGGACCTGAATACAGCGAACTGGGACATAAGGAAGGTATACACTGGCATATAAATCCATCTATAGATGTATCGTACAAATCGGAAAATGATAAGCGTGAGACGATTACATACGTAAAGTACACCAACAAATCGACCGGCGAAGTCAATATTTACCAGAATCCGAACATTACTGTAAGTGACAGTGCCCTTGCAGCTGCTGAGGTAAGATCAATGGATTGCATCGATTGTCATAACAGACCATCGCACAATTACAGATCGCCTTCAGCCTATTTTGACAACGCAATGATAACAGGGGACATTTCCAAAAAAATTCCTTATATCAAGCAGGTTACAATGGGTATACTTTCTGAAAAATTTACCGATAAGGATACTGCACTGATGAAGATTAATGACGGGATAACCAGTTATTATAAAACGGAAA
>CAYLYN010000159.1:0-10776 GCA_964387565.1 uncultured Rikenellaceae bacterium
CTGATATGAAACCTGAAATAATTAAGACAACACAAATAACAGCAGATCAGTCAGTTGTTTGTATAATTGGAGATAAAGGATTACCCGATTGGCTGAATCTGAACAGGGATGAGACTGAGTTTGCAACAGGTAGTTTGAAAGACAAGGAAGATCATGTTTTTATCAACTCATACAAAAGGTGTATTTACATTGTCAGGATAAAAGAGGGTGTAAGCAATCATAAAATAAGGGAAGGATTACGCAGAGAAGCTTACAATATGAAGAAGCTCATTAAGAGTAACAATCACAACGAGCTGGTTATTGCTTCATATTCGGCTTACAGGGAAGCCGTTGAAGATTTTACAGAAGGGTTCCTGCTTGGCATTTATTCATTCGAGAAGTATAAGACAAAAAAAGATGAAGGTCCCAAAAAGAATTATCCTTTAAAGTTATTGCTTCATGGAGATATTGATTCAAAAGATATAGAATGGCTTGACAACCTTACTGATGCTGTATATTTTGCACGTAACCTGATAAATGAACCTGTCAATCATCTGAATGCTTTAATGCTGGCAGAGGAGATAAGGAAGCTTGGGGATAATTCAGGGTTCAGGACTGAAGTGCTTAGCAAGGGGAAAATTGAAGCACTAAAAATGGGAGGATTACTTGCTGTAAACAAGGGTAGTATAGATCCTCCGGTATTTTCAATTCTTGAATGGAAGCCGGATAAACATGTAAATAAAAATCCTGTGGTTCTTGTCGGTAAGGGAGTGGTTTATGATACAGGCGGCCTGAATATAAAAACAGGCGACTATATGGCAGGAATGAATGGTGATATGGCAGGTGCTGCAACTGTGGCTGGTGTAATGTATACAGTTTCAAAAGCAGATATTCCACTGCATGTAATCGGGCTGATTCCCTCAACCGATAACAGGCCAGGAGGTAATGCTTATACACAGGGAGATATCATCACGATGCATAATAAGATGAGTGTAGAAATTGGTAATACCGACGCAGAAGGAAGATTGATAATGGCAGATGCTATAAGCTATGCATCAAAGTACTCCCCTGAAGTTATTATCGATATCGCAACTCTGACGGGTTCCGCTGCGATGACATTCGGAAATCAGGCTATTGCCCTTATGACCAATGCCGACAGGAAATATATAAACCTGCTTATTGAGTGTGGTAATGACCTGTATGAAAGATTAGGCGAGCTGCCTTTCTGGGATGAATACGGAGAACTCCTGAAATCAGATGTAGCTGATATGAATAATGTCGGAGGACGTGAAGCCGGTGCAATAATAGCGGGGAAATTCCTTGAAAAGTTTGCAGAATACCCACTGATCCATCTTGATATTGCAGGAACATCAATGCTTAAGAAGGATGATTTTTACCGGACAAAAAACAGCAGTGGATCAGGACTGAGATTACTCGCAACTTTTCTCAGACGACTTGCAGAAAACTATAATCACCTGAAATAATAAACAATGGACAAGAAGAATATATTAGCCGGTATATCGCAGGGAGACATAAATGGGATAGGATATGAGGTGATAATAAAAGCACTTTCAGATCCGCTTATGAATGAAATATGCACACCGGTCGTTTATGGATCTCCAAAAGTAGCAGCCTATCACAGGAAAGCCCTGAATATTAGTAATTTCAGTTTCAACAATGTGAGATCTGCCGAAGAAGCTCATGTGCGTAAATCAAATATGATCAATTGTCTGGACGATAATACCAGAGTCGAGCTTGGTAAATCAACACCTCAGGGCGGAGAGGCAGCTCTCATTTCTCTTGAAAGAGCAGTTTCTGACATAATGAACAGCAAAATAGATGTGCTGATTACTGCACCTATTGATAAGCATAATATTCAATCAGAAAATTTCCAGTTTAATGGGCATACTGAGTATCTGAAGACCAAAGCCGGAGTTGATGATGTTCTTATGTTCATGGTCAGTGAAAGTATGAGGATCGGATTTGTTACCGGTCATGTACCGCTTAGTAAAGTGCCGGAGATCATTAACACTGATGTAGTTCTGCGGAAGCTGAAGCTGATGCAGAATTCTCTGATTGCTGATTTCGGAATACGCAAACCTAAAATAGCTGTGTTGGGCCTCAATCCCCATGCAGGTGACAACTCTCTTCTTGGAAGGGAAGAAGAGGAGTACATTTCTCCTGCAATACAAAAGGCTCAGAAGGATGGGATACTGGCGTTTGGGCCATTTCCTGCCGATGGTTTTTTTGGTGCTGGAATGTTCAGTAAGTTCGATGGTATCCTTTCCATGTACCACGATCAGGGATTGTCACCCTTCAAGGCATTGTCGTTTGATACAGGGGTCAATTTTACTGCCGGTCTTCCATTCGTGAGAACATCACCGGTTCACGGTACTGCATTTGCCATTGCTGGAAAAGGAGAAGCCTCAGAGAGTTCATTCAGACAGTCTGTTTACCTGGCATGCGACATTTTCAGGAACAGGCAGATTTATGCTGAGATCACAAAGAATCCTCTGAAAAGCCAGGATATTGAGATTCACAGTGACAGGATAGATGAACTTCCCCCTGAAATATTAAATGGAGAATAACTGATATGATAGATTATATAAAGGGTAATATTACCCAGATAACCCCCACATATGTTACAATTGAAACATCCGGAATAGGATATTTCATTAACATCTCCCTTACTACATATTCAAGCCTTGAAAATAAAGCTGAGACCAGGTTACTTATTCATGAGGTAATAAGAGAAGATGCCCACCAGCTGTATGGTTTCTTCGACATCAGGGAAAGGGATATTTTCCGGCATCTGATATCAGTTACCGGAGTTGGTGCAAATACCGCGAGAATGATGCTTTCATCACTGAATCCGTCAGAAATTGAACAGGCAATTATAGGCTCGGATATAAATATTCTTAAGAGCATTAAGGGAATCGGACTAAAAACCGCACAAAGAATAATTGTAGACCTCAAGGAAAAGTTTGGCAAACATGCTGCCAGTGGTGAAATATTTACCATTTCGGACAATACTAACCGTGAAGAGGCGTTATCTGCTTTAGTAATGCTTGGATTTGCCAAAAGCGCAGTCTTAAAGGTCCTTGACAAAATAGTCAGAGAGGAGAAGAATCTGACAGTGGAGGAAATGATAAAGAAGGCGCTTAAGAACTTGTAATTCTGAAGATTGGGGTCAGGAATATCACATAAAAATATTCTTCTGCTTTCTCATCTTGTACTGTTCATGTCTCTCTTATTCAGACCTGCAGAATCAAGGGGTCAGATTTCATTGTCTGGCAGCGAAACTTCAGATACGACAGGTAATACTATCCTGAGGCTCAGGGATGATTCAGGGATTCCCTGGGAGGAGAAAAAGAAAGCCCCCTTGTTTCTTGACAAGCCAACAAATATAAAATCAACGGTAATTTATGATCCTGATAAGAATGAATACATTCTTTATGAGAAAGCCGGCACATTTGATATAAGGACTCCTGTTCATATGTCTCCTGAAGAGTTCAGGAAGTATGAATACAGAAGGGCAATGCAGGAGTACTGGCAACAGAGGATATCAGGAGAGGACTCTGGTTTCAGGTCAACGCTCATTCCTCAGATAGAGGTGGGAGGAGCTGCCTTTGACAAGATATTCGGGAGTAATACCATCAATATCATTCCACAGGGATCAGCTGAACTTATTTTCGGGATTAATATATCAAGAACTGAGAACCCCACTCTTTCAGAGAAGCTCAGGACTATACCGACATTCGACTTCAAGGAGAAGATACAGATGAATGTTACCGGGACAATCGGTGAGAAGATGGAACTTGGAATTAATTACAATACTGATGCAATGTTCGACTTTGAGAACAGGACCAAGCTCCAGTATTCAGGAACCGAAGATGAGATTCTGAAGAAAGTGGAAGCCGGTAATGTAACACTTCCACTGACCGGATCACTTATTACAGGGAGCTATAGTCTTTTCGGACTGAAGACGGAAATGCAGTTTGGAAAGCTTACTGTGACAACAATTCTTTCGCAGCAAAAGGGTGAATCATCGGTAATTGATGTAAAAGGCGGGGCCCAGCAGACTGATTTTGAAATATATGCAGATGATTATGAGGCTAACAGGCACTTTTTTCTTTCACAGTACTTCAGAGATGTTTATGATGAATCGCTTAAGAATATGCCTGTAGTAAGCTCAGGCATCAGTATTGAGAGAATTGAAGTATGGGTAACAAATAAAACCACACGTTTTGAAGAAGCGAACAACAGGAATATCGTAGCCTTTATGGACCTGGCAGAGAATGAAAACCATATCTATAACAATATTCCCGGATTCCAGGCATCCCCCGGCAGTGAGAAATACCCTTCAAACGGTGCCAACAATATGTATGATCAGCTTATTACAACCTACAGTGCAATCAGGGATGTTGACCAGGTAACCAATACTTTTGAACCATTATATCCTGATTTCCAGATAGGACGGGATTTTGAGAAGATTGAAAATGCCAGAAAGTTAAATGACAGGGAGTTTGAATTTAATAAGCAACTGGGTTACATATCACTTAATACTGCCCTGAATACTGATGAGGTACTTGCCGTTGCCTTTGAGTATACACTCGGTGGAAAGCTTTATAAGGTAGGCGAGTTCTCAACCGATGGTATAACAGCACCTCAGACCCTGGTACTGAAGATGCTCAAAGGGACAACTCTGACTCCCAGGCTTCCAACATGGTCCCTGATGATGAAGAATATTTACTCATTGGGTTCCGGAAAACTTGAGAGGAAAGATTTTGAACTGAATGTCCTGTATCAGGATGATAATACAGGTAACTCTATTAATTATATACCCGAAGGAAAACTAGCAGATAAGATATTGTTACAGGTTATGGGACTTGATAACCTCAATTCACAACTTGACAGAGAATCTGACGGTTACTTCGATTTTATTGAAGGGATCACGGTAAATGTGAACAGGGGAAAGATTGTTTTTCCAGTACTTGAACCCTTTGGTTCTCATTTGGAGAAAATGATCAATGATCCCAGAGTTGCTGCCAGATATGTTTTCAGGGAATTATACGATTCAACACAGACCATTGCCAAGCAAATGGCTGAAAAGAACAAATTCAAGCTGACGGGACAATATTCTTCTGAGTCGGGCTCTGAGATCAGGCTGAATGCGGCAAGTATTCCTCAGGGTTCGGTAAAAGTAACAGCCGGAGGTGTTCCACTGACCGAAAACACAGATTTCACAGTTGATTACAACATGGGTACTGTAAGGATAATAAACCAGGCCCTGATTGAGTCACAGACACCTATCCAGGTATCGCTTGAAAGCAACCAGTTCTTTGGATTTCAAACCAAGTCACTTGTTGGAACACATCTCGATTACCAGTTCTCCAGGAATTTTGATATTGGTGCAACTATACTGCACCTTAATGAAAGACCATATACGCAAAAGGTTAACTATGGAGAGGAACCCATCTCAAATACAATATGGGGTCTTAATACTTCATATGAGACAAACTGGCAGTTTCTGACCAAAGCCATTGACAAGCTTCCTTTTCTCGAAACCAAAGCACCATCATCAATATCCTTTTTTGGTGAGTTTGCCAATCTGATACCCGGACATTCGCGGGCAATTTCCAATGCCGGAAACTCATATATTGACGATTTTGAGGCCAGCGAGATACCTCTCGACCTGAAATCATTTAATGCATGGACTATGGCGAGTATTCCTCAGGGACAGGATCTGCTTTTCCCGGAGGCCAGGCTTAACAATAAACTCGAAAGCGGATTCAACAGGGCAAAACTTTCGTGGTATGTGATCGATCCCTTATTCCTGCGAAACGGTTCATCCACACCCGATCATATAAAGCAGAATCCCGATCTTCAGTCAAGCCATTATGTAAGAGAAGTATATGAAGATGAGATTTTTCCATACAGGGAGAGTCCAAGCGGGATCCCAACAAATATATCAGTCCTTAATCTGGGTTACTATCCTTCCGAAAAAGGTTCATACAACTTCGACTCTGATCCGGGGCCTTACTCAGCCGGAGTTGGTCCCGACGGAACTCTGAATGAGCCGCAGACAAGATGGGGAGGAATTATGCGGGAAGTCCTGACAAGTGATTTTGAGTCGGCAAATATACAGTATATTAAGTTCTGGCTGATGGATCCATTTGTGGAAGATCCTGATAATGAGGGGGGTGATTTTTATATAAACCTGGGAAATATATCAGAAGATATTCTCAGAGATTCACGAAAAAGCTTTGAGAATGGTCTTCCTTCCTCACCTGAGGTGAAAAATGTGGACACAACCGCCTGGGGAAGAGTTCCTACTGTACAGGCAGTGGTTCATGCCTTCGATAATGCGATCGAATCAAGACAATATCAGGATGTAGGGCTTGACGGTCTGGGTGATCAGGACGAGCAGACATTTTTTAATAATTATCTTCAGAAGATGCAGCTCAGGGTCGATCCGCAGGTGTATCAAAAAGTTGCTGAAGATCCGTCCAACGACAATTTTCATTATTTCAGGGGTGGTGATTATGATGCACAGAAACTTACGATCCTGGAACGCTATAAGAAATATAACGGCCAGGATGGAAATTCACCAACCTCAGAGATGTCTGTGGAAAATTACCCTACTTCAGGGACTACACTCCCGGATATGGAAGACATTAACCGCGATAATACTCTGAGCGAAACAGAAAGCTATTATCAGTATAAAGTAAGTATGCGTCCGGGTGATATTAAAGTTGGAACAAATTACGTTGTTGACGAGATAGAATATGAGGCAACATTTGCAAACAATAAAAAGTCAAGGGTAAAATGGTATCAGTTTAAAATTCCAATAACAGAATATCAGAAGGTTGTCGGATCAATTAAGGATTTCAAATCAATCCGTTTTATGAGGATGTACATGAAAGGATTTACAAAACCGACAATTATGAGGTTTGCTGAGCTTGATCTTGTGAGGGCCGAATGGAGGAAATATAATATCTCATTTATGGAGGGAGGCGAAAGGGTAACAGTTCCTGAAAGTGCAGATGGTACATTTGAGATCAGTTCAGTGAGTATTGAGGAGAATTCCGGGAAGGAGCCCGTGAACTATGTATTGCCTCCCGGATTTGACAGGGTAACTGATCCGCAGAATCCCCAGCTGAGGCAGCTGAATGAGCAATCAATGGTTCTTAAAGTACAGAATCTTGAGGATGGAGATGCAAGAGCTGCCTATAAAAATGTAAATCTGGATATCCGCCAGTACCGGAGTATCCGCATGGAGGTACATGCTGAAGCCCTCATAGGACAGCCTCTTCAGGATGACGAACTGACAGCATTCATACGACTCGGGTCTGATTATAAAGGCAACTTTTATGAGTATGAACTACCACTTAAACTGACACCTCCAGGGCGTTATGATAATAAATCAGATGCTTCGAGAGCTATCGTATGGCCAAAGGAGAACAGCTTTCTTATAAATATGTCGCTCCTGCAGGAGGCTAAACAGGAAAGGAACCGTCAGATGGATCTGCCGGGATCATCCCTGAGCGTTTCCGATGTATTTGTCTATACAAACGGTACAGCCAGGGTATCCGTTTCAGGAAATCCAAACCTTAGTAATATAAAGGTTATAATGGTGGGAATAAGAAATCCTATCATTACACGTAATAAGTCTTATGATGATGGAACTCCAAAGTCGGGTGAAGTCTGGGTCAACGAGCTGAGGTTGAGTGATTTTGTTGAAAATGCCGGATGGGCTGCGAATGCTCATCTCCAGGCCCGACTTGCTGATTTCGGTACTATCGACATGGTAGGGCAGACAACAACTCCGGGATGGGGGAGTATTGAGAAAAAAGTTAATGAAAGGAGTATTGAAAATACTGTGATGTACGATATCTCATCAACAGTTGAGCTTGGAAAATTCTTTCCTGAAAAAGCAGCTGTGAGGTTACCCGTTTATGCAGGATATTCTGAAACACGTATTCAGCCTCAGTATAACCAGCTTGATCCGGATATTCCACTGAAAGATGCGCTGGATGCTGCAAGGAACAAAGCAGAAAGGGATTCAATTCGGGCTATTTCGGAAGATCTTGCCCAGCGTAAGACATTTACGATCAGCAATGCAGGAATAAGTGCGAGGGGTGAAAAGCCACATTTCTATGATCCGGCTAACCTGAGTGCCAACTATACATATAATGAGGTCTACAGAAGCAATACAAAGACAGAAATTAACCTGGAGAAGAATTACAGGGGAGGCCTCAATTATAACTATGAAGCCCAGCCGGCAAACATTATGCCCTTTAAAAATGTAAGCTTCCTGAATCCTAAAGCATTGAGGCTTATTAAGGATTTTAATTTCTATCCGTTTCCAAAAAGCGTAGGATTGAGGACCGAGCTATACAGGTATTACAGTGAGATCAAGACGAGAAATATTAATAACCCTAATCTCAGGGTCACTCCTTCTTACAGGAAAGATTTTGAATGGTACCGGATGTATGACTTCAAGTATGATATAACACGGCAACTTAAATTCGACTTCACAGCAAATAATACATCCAGGATCGATGAGCCATTCGGTGGTGTCGACAAGCGCAGATACAGTGATAGTTACAGGGACTGGCGCGACTCTGTTATGACGAATCTCAGAAATGGAGGAAGAAATGTAAACTATAATCATTTCCTGAATGTCCAGTACAATATTCCGGTAAACAAGCTTCCATTGCTATCCTGGCTTAATGCCAATGCCAGGTACGGTGCAGATTATACGTGGCTTGCCGGACCTGTTTTTCCTGACAGCCTGAACATCAACATGGGCAATACAATAAAAAACCATAATGAGGCAACTATTACAGGTATGGCAAACCTGTCAACTCTTTATGGCAAATCGAAGTTTCTTAAGAATATAGAAAATAACACCCGTCCGGAGGGCACCAAAAGGCAAAAACAGGAGACAGTGCCGGTTACCTATTCCAGGGCGAACGTGAACTTCAGGGCAAAGTCGGTTAAAGGTATCAATCATAATCTCGGTACCAGGGATGTCAAGGTAAAAGTAACCAGCAAGACCGGAGAGACTGTTAAGGGTAAAGTGGATATAATAAGTGATAACAGGATTAATTTTACGGCTGAGGAACAGGTAGATGGAGCGACAGTACAGGTAGATGGTAATGTACAGAAAAAGAGAAACCCGGCGATAGTAGCTGGTGAGTTTTTCATCCGTGCTCTTATGGGAATACGATCGGTGAGCCTTACATTTACCTCATCCCAGGGACAGTTCCTGCCTGGATATAATCCGGGAACTTCGTTTCTTGGTATGTCGGATTATGATAATACACTGGCACCGGGGTGGCCATTTATACTGGGCTACAATGATCAAAGCTTCTTCGACAAAGCAGTAACCAATAACTGGATTTCGACCGACACACTGCTTAATACCCCTGCATCACAGTATAATAAATATGACTTATCGTTCCGCAGCCTGATAGAACCTTTTCCCGGCCTGCGTATTGACCTGAATGCTGACAGACGTTATATGGAAAACATAAGTTCTTATTTTATAGCAGATTATAATGGGAATTTTCCTGACAGTACACGAAACAGGGTTATGTCGGGAACCTATTCCATTTCTGTTATTTCATGGGGGACATCGTTTGAAAAGATTTCCAAAAGTGTCGACTATGTTTCTCCTGCGTTCGAAAAGTTCAAGGAGAACAGGGTTATAATATCTTCCAGGAGGGCTGAGGCCCGCAAAAAGGATGATCCTTCTTATGATCCTGAAATTGATCCGTCAACAGGCAATCCCATTTCAGGACCTTTCAAAAACGGATTTGGAGAGACTTCAAGAGAAGTACTTATTCCTTCTTTTATTGCTGCTTATACAAAGACGGATCCCAATAAAGTAAGTCTTGAAACCTTTCCATCAGCACTCAGGATGATGCCAAACTGGCGAATCAATTTTGACGGACTGTCGAAATATGAGTTTGTGCAGAGGACTTTCAGGTCGATCAACCTTATGCACCAGTACAGGAGCACCTACCAGATCGGATCTTATACAACAAACCTCAATTTTGAGACTAATGAGAGCGGGGTAAGTGCCATACGTGACCTGCAGAACAATTTCCTTCCTATGTACGAGATAAACGTGGTCTCAATCAATGAACAGTTCAGTCCGTTAATAAATATTGACATGAACTGGAAGAACAGTCTTACTACCAGGCTTGAGTGGAGAAAGTCAAGAACTGTTTCCCTTAATCTGACAAGTAACCAGATCGCTGATGCCCGCGTTAACGAAATTATAATAGGAGCAGGATACAGGTTTGATGAAGTTCAGATAGTACTTAAGACAGTGGGAGGGGGACAAAGAGCATTAAGAAGCGATCTGAATTTACGTCTTGACTTTTCGGTGCGTGATAATAAGACCCTTGCCAGAAAACTTATAGAAGATGTTAATCAACCGGTAGTCGGACAGAAAGTATTTACAGTAGGTACAACTGCCGATTATATTCTTAGCGACAGGTTTAACCTCCAGATATTTGCTGATCATAGTATGACAAATCCGTTCGTGGCCAATACATTTCCGACATCAAACACTAATTTTGGATTCTCTTTGAAGTTTACTCTGGTACAATAATTATACTGTACCTTAGACGTGCTTAAAAATGAGAACAATCACTTTGGATAAATAAAAAATTATATATTTTTGGACTGATTATCAATTAAAAAAGTCTAATATAAAAACACTAATGTCATGAATATACCAGCTGATTTACTCTATACAAAAGACCATGAATGGATAAGAAT
>CAYLYN010000160.1:0-10771 GCA_964387565.1 uncultured Rikenellaceae bacterium
ATCGCCTGGTGTTGGAATATGAGTAAGATGTACTTCACAGTTGCGCAGGTATTTAAGACTCTCAAGTGCCATCTTGGCTGCTGGATTTGATAAAGCACTAATCCCGAGGACAATCAGAGTTTCATCGACATCGAGACTAAGCATCTTGCCATCCAGGATATCTTTTTTTAGATAAGTTACCGAGTCAATAATATTCCCGGGCAGTATATACATGCTGTCGGGAAGTCCGGCCAGTTTTTTTGCAGCATTCAGGATCAGGCTTGAAGAAGCATGCATAAGTGGTGAGTTCTTTCCTGTAATGATTGTACCATCGTTTAGCTCTATGGCTGCTCCACAGTAGATCCCGTCATGTCCTTTGCCAGTTTTTTCAGCATTTCTTGCAGCTTCTCTGGCCGGTAAAACAACATTGCGGTCTTCAACCCTGGCTCCTGCTTTTTTCATTATTTTTTCTGCAAGCTCGAGTGTTTCCTTGTCTGCCAGTCCCATTGCATATTCAACAGCGCACCTGAAATATCTGCGGATGATCTCCTGGTGTGAGGCTGCTGTTATTAAACTATCATTCAATATGCCTGAGCTTGCACGGTTCACTCCCATGTCTGTGGGGGACTTATACATTGATTCACCGCCTGTAATTTTTTCAATAATCCTCCGGAGCAGGTTAAAAGCTTCGATATCACGATTATAGTTCACCACCTTTTTATTATATGCTTTCCGATGATGTTCATCAATAAGTACCTCATCACGCAGATCAACTGTAGCCGCTTCATATGCAATATTGACTTTATGATCAATGGGCAGATCCCAGATTGGAAAGGTTTCAAATTTTGCATAACCGGCTTTTACACCATTCCTATATTCATGGTAAAGATTTGACAGGCAGGTGGCAAGTTTTCCGCTACCCGGTCCCGGTCCAGTTACAACGACAATAGGATTTGTGGTTTTAATATATTCATTTGAACCATATCCTTTGTCACTTACAATAAGGTCAACATCCGTAGGATATCCCATTGTCGGATAATGTAAATATACCTTCACTCCCCTTAATTCCAGTTTGTTTTTAAAAGCCCTGGCCGGAGATTGATTTTCATAACGGGTAATAACCACAGCAGTGACATCTATTCCCCATTCTCTGAAATCATCAATGGTTTTAAGTGCATCAACATCGTAGGTAATTCCGAAATCAGCTCTTACTTTTTTTCTTTCTATTGCACCGGCATGAATACACAGGATTACATCCACTTTGTCTTTGAGTAACTGCAGGAGACGCATTTTCACGTTTGGGTCAAAGCCCGGTAACACTCTGGCTGCATGGTAATCATACAGAATCTTTCCGCCGAATTCCAGGTATAGCTTATGGTTAAACCTGCTCACTCTTTCCAGGATAGATTTAGTCTGTTCCAGCAGATATTTCTCGTTATCAAAGCCTTTGAGACTGGTATTTTCCATTTTTCTTCCTGAAACATTTATATCACAATACCAATATTAATAAAATTTTCATTTACGCTCTTCTTTATTCGCTACTTTTACATAGTAAATGTCAATTAGCGTTTATGAAAGCCATTGAAACTATTGTCATAATGACTCTAATGCTGACAGGCTGTTCTTATCCTGTTAAATATGATATAATTATAAGGAATGGAGACATTTATGACGGGTCCGGGAAACTTCATTTCAGTGCTGATATTGGCGTAGTTGCCGATACTATTGCTGCTATAGGCGACCTTAAAAATGAAAGAGCCATAACTGAAATAGATGCAACAGGTATGGCCGTCGCACCGGGATTTATCAATATGCTAAGCTGGGCAAATGAATCACTTATTGAGGATGGACGATCGCAGGGTGAAATAAGACAGGGTGTTACGCTAGAGGTTCTGGGAGAAGGAGATTCAATGGGCCCGCTGAATGACAGAATGAAGGAGGATATGGAAAAGAGCCAGGGCGATATAAAATACGAGATAAGCTGGACTACACTAGGTGAATATCTGGATTTCCTTGTAAAAAAAGGAGTTTCAACAAATGTGGCATCTTTTATCGGCACCGCAACCCCAAGGATATATACTGTGGGCTATGAGAACAGGCCTCCAACACCTGCCGAGCTTGATACCATGAAGATGCTGGTTGCCCAGGCTATGGAAGAAGGCGCTGTGGGTGTGAGTTCAGCACTTCAGTATGTACCAGCGAGTTTTGCACAGCCGGCTGAGATTGAGGCTCTTGCAGCTGTTGCACAGAAGTACGACGGGATGTACATCACTCATGTAAGGGATGAAGGTACAGGTATTCTTCCGGCTCTTGATGAAGCGATAAATGTTGCTGCACGGACAGGTATCAGAACGGAGATCTATCATCTCAAACAGTCGGGAAAAGCCAGCTGGGATCTTCTTGATGACGTAATTAGTAAAGTTGACTCTGCGAGATCATCAGGATTGCATATTACTGCGGATATGTATAATTACATAGCAAGCTCTACCGGATTTGATATTGTGATGCCCGACTGGGTGCAGGAGGGTGGTTTTGAAAACTGGAGGAGTAGACTTATGGATCCTGTAATTAGGAAAAGGATTGAGCCTGAGATTAAGAGATCGATTATGGAGAGAACAGGGTCAGCTGAAAAAGTAATGGTGATAGGATTCAATACCGACTCGCTGAAATATCTTACCGGAAAGAATCTGGCCGAGATAGCTGCGATAAGAGGAAAATCGCCCGAAGAGACAATTATGGATCTTGTAATAGATGACAACAGCAGAATAGGTGTGATATATTTCTCTATGTCGGAAGAGAATATTAAAAAACAAATAGCTCTTCCATGGATGACCTTCTGCTCTGACGGAGGTTCATACTCCACAGAAGGCGTTTTCCTGAAATTCAGTACTCATCCCAGGGCTTATGGCAATTTCGCAAGGTTACTGGGAAAATATGTCAGGGAAGAAAAGGTGATCACTCTTGAAGAGGCTGTGCATAAGCTTTCAGAGTTCCCTGCCTCAAACATGAAGCTGGATAGAAGAGGATCATTGAAGCTGGGATATTATGCTGATATTGTGGTATTTGATCCAGACAGGATACAGGATAATGCTACGTTTGAAAAACCGCATCAGTATGCAACCGGTATGGAGCATGTCATTGTGAATGGGATTCAGGTGATAAAAGATGGCGAGCATACAGGTGCAAAACCAGGACGGGTTGTCAGGGGTCCGGGATATATAAAATAGGCTCAGCGGCGCAACGGCACAACGGCGCAAAGGAGTAACCAACTTTGCCTGAGGATTTAATAAAAATAATTTATTAACCACGGATTTCACGGAGCAACACGGAGTAAGACACTAAGTATTAATTAAATTCATTAATATTTTATGAAGCCAGTATATTTTAAAGGACAAAATGAGTTCAGAAAGTGGCTTGAGAAAAATCATAACATTGAAAAAGAGCTTATTGTAGTATATTATAAAAAAGAGACCGGGAAACCTTCAATGACATGGTCGGAGTCTGTTGACCAGGCACTATGTTTCGGCTGGATAGACGGGATAAGAAGAAATATTGATAATGAGAGCTACTCAATACGTTTTACACCCCGCAGGCCCGGAAGCAACTGGAGCAGGCTGAATATTCAGAAAGTTGAGGAGCTTAAGAAGGCCGGGCTGATGAAACCTGAAGGCCTGAAGTTATTCGACAACAGGAGAGAAAAAACAGGAGACCGGTATTCCTACGAAAACCTGCCAGATACTTTAGCTCCTGATATTGAAGAAATATTCAGGAAGAACAGGATCGCCTGGGAATTCTGGGAAAAACAGGCTCCATCATACAAAAAAGTAAGAATATACTGGATCAATTCCGGCAAGCAGCAGGATACAAGACTAAACAGGCTTAAAAAACTTATCTCATACTGTGAACAGGGGAGAAAGTTGGTATGATTATGGAATATCAGGACTACCTTTCTACCTCCTGGTAAAGTTGTGAAAGCCAGTGCAGATGCATCATCGACTTACCGTTAGGTGAGGAAATTGTATAATCAACTCCGCTTTCCGACATTAAGATCTCTACTGTAAGATCTATGGGATCACCTGGTTTGTCCTTAAGCAGAATATTCAGATCGTCAGGAGCTTTTAAACCTTCCTGGCTGAAGAAAGTGGCAAAAATCGAAGTTGAAAAGGCACCGTAGAATCTTATAAAATTATCTCGGCTTAGAAGTGAAACTGGTCCCTTTGCAGAAACCTTCACCTGGAATTCTTTCAGATCAAAATTATCACCGAAGGCAGCAACAGTCCCATATTCCTGAATGGTATAATTGCCATTCTCTATCTTTACAATATCCCTTTTCAGGATTGACCTGATGTCGCGTTGCTGACCGAATGAGGCCATTGATGTTACCAGTAATGAAGCTGATACCAGTAAACAGATAAGTGTCTTTTTCATCCTATTTGTTATTAAAAATTGTTGTTCTGATTCTGCCATTAAGTTAATAAGATTGTTTTATATTGATATCATAATTTATTAAATTGCAGTAAAACATTGTTATATGAATAAATTAAGGTATTATGTTTTACTCTGCCTGTTACTGCTGCATAGCTGCATCAGTACGGGACAGGTTTATGATAAGCTCGAAGACTTAAGGGGGATAAAAAGTGTTACAGCTGAGAGCGGGATAGCTTCCCCGGTTACAATTACAGTTCTTTATGATAATTATGTTTGCGCTGAAGGAACCAAAGCTGACTGGGGATATTCCGTGGTTATCGAGGGTCTGGACAAAGGAATTCTTTTTGATACAGGCACACGTCAGGATGTATTTGAATCTAACTTCGCAACCCTTGACATCGATCCATCAAAAATCGACCTTCTTGTTATATCACATGAACATGGTGACCATACAGGCGGGATACCTTCATTTGTTAAATTGAGAACTTCCATCCCGGTAATAATCCCACACTCATTCTCGTCCTCCTTTAAAAAGAAGATGACAGGATATGACCTGAATCCACTGCTTGTTGACGCTCCTGCTGAGATATGTGATCATCTGTTCACATCAGGCGAGTTTGATTTTAATGTGGCTGAGCAGGCACTCGTGCTTGACACAAAAAAAGGACTGGTAGTAATGACCGGTTGTTCACATCCCGGTATTGTTGAAATGGTCAGTAAAATAAAAGCCGACTTCAATAAAAACATCTACATGGTATTTGGCGGCTTCCATCTTATGAATAAGTCGGAGAGCGAAATGAATGAAATCATTTCCTCGATGAAGAGAATGGGGATTGTCAAATGTGGTGCCACCCATTGTACAGGCGATAAGCAGATTGAGATGTTCAAAGTGGCATTCGGGGAAAATTATTTCGGACTTGGCACCGGCAACAGGATAATGATCGAATAGTAATAACGTTGATCTCACCCCTCACCCCATAGCCGTCAACTTATGGGTCTTTTTATATTGAAATAGCCGGGTTGAAGTTACCCCTCCTTCAAAAGGAGGGGAAACTTATACCCTTATCTCTTGCATTTTAACAATGTTTAGGTTGACTGCTACGCCCTCACTTCTCAGCCCTTCCGCCTTCAGCCATACGCCATTTATTTCATATCTTTAATCACTAAAAATTATCATTATGAAACATTTCGTTGTAACGTTGTTGATATTCCTCCTTTTCCAGGGATTTGTTTCTGGACAAAAAGATGGACTGGCATCTATTAAAAAAGAGGACCTTAAAGCAAGTATGGAGTTTCTGGCATCAGATCTTTTGATGGGAAGGGAGACAGGGACTGAAGGAAACGATTTGGCTGCACTCTATATAAAATCAATCATTAAGCATTACGGACTGAAGCCGGGTGGTGATGACTATTTTCAGCATATGCCTCTGGCATCATTCAGAAATAAGATGGAAGAGTCTTACCTGAAGATTTCGGACAATGCCGGGAATGAAATTTTTTCGACTGACTCTCTGATGCTCCTTACAACCGGGCACAGGACAATGGAGGCTGCCGGGAGGATTGTTTTTGCAGGATATGCTTATGAAGATAATGAGTCGGGATATAATGATCTTGAAGGCATAGATGTTAAAGATAAGATTGTATTGTTTATGACCAGGACACCTGAAATGGTTCGAGATGGGGAAGGAGAGTCATCACTTAGTTTCCAGTCTGAAGATGCAAAGATCGGGAATCTATTCGGGAAAGGAGCAAAAGCTTTGCTGATGGTATTTGATCCTTCTCATTCTGAACAAGATCCTTTTAAGTCGATGATATATCAGTTAACCCGTTCTGGACAGGTGTATCCGGAAAAAGACACTATTAATTCAATACCTTTCATACTTACATTCATAAAACCCGATGCTGCCAACAGGATTTTAAGTTCAACAGGAAAAACACTTCAAGAATACCAGGATGAGATAAATGCTTCCGGGAAACCTGTATCTCTTGAAATGCCTGATATTAATGTGTCACTGAAGGCAGCAGTTGAAAAGAAAAAATTTGTCAGCAACAATGTGATAGGTATCGTTGAAGGCTCAGATCCTGTACTTAAGAATGAATGTATTGTTTATACAGCCCATTTTGATCATGCCGGAGTAAATGATACCGGAGATGTATTTAATGGTGCTGATGACAATGCTTCAGGTTCAGCGGGGCTTATTGAGGTTGCCGGAGCTTTTATGAAATCAAAGACCCCACCTCTGCGTTCAGTAGTTTTTGTATGGGTTAATGGTGAGGAGAAAGGTTTGCTGGGATCACAATACTATGTTAATAATCCGGAAATCATTCTTGACAGAACTGTGCTTAATATTAACCTTGATATGATAGGCCGTACCCGCACCCCTGCAGATACAGGCAGCTTTTTTGGGATGGACCTTGATGTAACCGGTCCGGGAGAGGTGATAATGTACTCTAAGCATGAAAGTAAGGATCTTGACAGGATTATAACATCATCTGCCGCAAAAAACGGAATTAAGATCATTGACAAAGGTGAAGATATAGAAGCCGGAGGAAGTGATCATGAGAGTTTCTGGGCTAAAAATGTTCCTGCAGTTATGTTTCATACCGGGATACATGCAGATCTTCACCAGACCACTGATGATGAAAGCATGATCGATTATAATAAAATGGAAAAGATTACCAGGATGGTCTTTCAGCTGGGCTACAATGTTGCTAACCAGCGTGAGAGGATCAGGATCGATTCTGATACAGCTAAATGAGCCAGTCCAACCAGTTATATTCATAAATGTTTTATGAATCCTCATAGCCGCAGGCTTATTCCATAAAACTTTATTTGCAGCAAAAAAAATTTCTCCAGTCTATATTAAAGGGAAAGCTTTTCATATCCCTGTATTGAAAAGTTACCGTCCGGAGGCTCTGGTATGCTATATACCGGTTAATACCTGCCATTCGTCGATTATTGTGGAGATATTGACTTAATGAGTAATAATTTTATACCATAAATTGAATTAAACAGCAGCAAATGAAAAAGATTTTACTATCAGTTCTCAGTGTTCTTTCAGGAGTTACATTATTGGCACAAAGCAGCACAACACTTAAGTTAAACCTGGAGAAGAACAAGGTTTATCGTTTGAAATCGGTATCGGAACAAACTGTTTCACAGACAGTGAATGGTATCCAGCAAAATGTTGTTTCAGACATCACCTATGTCATGTCTTTAAAAATGCTCGATATGACAAAAGATTTCTTGGTAACGGAAATCCATTTTGATACCATTATTACAAATGTTAATTCGATGGGGAAGACGACCATTATTAACTCCTCCGCTGAAGGTGATATCAAATCATCCGAAGTAGGAGATATTATGTCGGGCATAATGAACAGGCTAAGCAGGAATGCACTTTTTGTCAAGCTCGATTTTTCCGGCAAACCCTTTGAAATCGTAAATCTGGAAATGCTATCGAAGATGGTTTTGAATGACACAAGCTCAATAACTCTTACAGGCCCTACAGGTGATGCAGTAAAAAAACAGGTGGCCGGCAGTGTCAGTGATGAGAGTCTGAAGAGAATGATCGAAATGTTCACATGGTCTCTTCCGGCAAGAGAAGTATCAAAGGGTGATAAATGGGAATTGAATCAGCAGACCAGTTCCGGAGGAATGTTCCTTGATATCAAAACCACATGCGCCCTGGATGAAATAACTGGAGATCAGGCAAAAATATCTGCCGAATCAAATATCAGTGTCCCGCCTAATGCAGCACCGATACAATCGCCCGGGGCTACTGTGACTTATGATAATCTTAAGGGTCTTAGTAAATCTGATATGGTAATTGATATTCGTTCGGGTCTTCCGGTAAGCAATGAAGCTAAATCACATATCTCCGGTAACCTTGGTGTCAGTGGTCCGGGTTTCAGTATGGATATACCTATGGATATAAACGGAGAAACAAAAGTTTTTTTACTTAAATAAGGACAGATTAACAGACATGAAAAGATTGATTCTTATTCTGATGCTGATCATCCCGGCAGCATCATATGGACAGATTATAAACGGGAAAGTATTCTACGAAAAAGACAGGTCTCCTGTGCCTTTTGCTTCTGTTGCTTTGCTCCGGCTTCCCGACTCTTCGATGGTAACAGGTAATATTACACTTTCTGACGGAGCCTATAAGCTCGATAAGGTGAAGCCGGGGAATTATTATTTAAGGGCCAGTTTTGTAGGGTACAAAAATAGCGGCAAAGAGGTAACTGTCGGTGAGGGACAAAATGAAATTTCTGTTGATACCATCTTCCTGGCTGAAATAGCAACTGAGCTAAATGAAGTATTAGTGGTAGGTGAACGACTGAAGGGTAAGGAAATGGTCGACCGGACATCGTATGCTATCCCTGAAATAATTTCTAAAACAGCTAGCAACGGCTATGATATCCTGAAGAAAATTCCGCAGGTTAATGTTGACTTCCAGAATAATATAACCCTGAACGGCAGCAGTAACTTTATAATTCAGGTTGACGGAAGGCAGAGAGACCGTGAATACCTGGCAAGACTTCTTCCTTCTGATATTCAAAGTATTGAGATCATAAGCAATCCTTCCGGCAAATACGAGGGTAATATTGATGGTGTCATTAACATAATCCTTAAAAAAGAAGCCAGGTATGGTATGAGTGGCAATATTGCATCCAGCCTTAAGCCTTTCAACAGGGTTACAAGTGCAGTTTCGGGAAGTCTCGATTATTCAGCCGGCAAGATAACATTCTATACTACAGCCTTTTCTTTCGTTCAGAATCTCGATATAAACAGTTCGATTGAAAACCGGTTTACTTCAATTGATTCCCTGACAAGTATGGAGGGAGAAGGAGATATCAAAGTTGGTCAGTCGTCAGTGAACAGCGGATTTGACTATTATATGAACGATAAGAACAACCTCAGTTTTAATGTAAGTTACAAACCAACAGGTCAGAATGTCGAATTGCCAAATAGTACAAGCCTTTATAAGGACGGCATTCCTCTGAACATAATATCGTCAACTGTTTCAGAAAAGATGAAGAGTAACGAAACTGCCTTCTCTCTATTCTACAAAAGAACTTTCAGCAAACAGATACAGGAGCTGACGGCTGAAGCCAACTATTACATCTTCGGCTCAGATGAGAAAAATAACTTCATGAACACAAGATATCCATATAACAGCGACGTGATTCTGGATACTTATTCCCGGTTCGAGCAGAATTTAAACAGGAGAAATTATCTGATGACAAAAGTCGATTATGTTTATCCGCTTGGTATGTATACCAAACTGGAAACAGGTTATCAGTTCTATTATCAGCAGATGGATTATGATTTTAATATTGATTATCAGGAAGAAAGCAACCTGTTTGAGTATACTGAGTTCAGAAATTCGCTGTATGGGGGGATTACTGTAAACCTGAAGAAATTCGGGTTCCAGACCATGCTCAGGATCGAGAACAGCCATATAGAAGCCGATTCGGTTACAAAACCCGACTATATGTGCTTGCTTCCTTCTGTAAACCTTCAGTATAAGTTTTCACCTTCACATAATCTGAAGTTCACTTATAACAGAAGGATAAATCGTCCTGGCATCTATGATATGAATCCTTTCTGGAGGATAGGTCAGGATTACGCAATCTCACAGGGGAATCCCAATCTCCGTCCTGATTACCGTGACAGACTGCAGTTCACCTATACCTGGAATTTCGGGAGCAACTATTTCTCACCATATGTTTATGACGAGTTCTTTTCGGATAAGGTCAGCCGGCTTTTCACTATTGTTCAGTCACCTGTCGACGCAACTGTGACAACACTGTCAAAGCCATATAACCTCTTAACCGGATATGAATTAGGAGGAGGAGTAAATGCAATGCTGTGGTATGTAAACATCAATTTAAGAGTCTTCAAGGGACATTATGATGGGTACACTGATCCGGTGTCCTCAATTATGCCAAGGGATTATTTCTCATATGCCATAACCAGTTATGCATTTAAGAACCTTGACAAGAAAAAGAAGACCACCGCCTTCCTGTATCTGAATTATAACGGAGTTAATGTAAATGCCCAGTCAAAGACATATAATCTTCCTCTTTATGGAATGGGAGGCCAGTATCAGTTAAAGAATCACACAATTGGTATATTCTGGTTGCTGCCATTCTCAAAGAATGTAAACTTCCAGAGAACAGAAACTGAGACTCCCTATTACAGTTCAACCAGTATTACAGGTATTGATATCGGCAACTTCATTCAGTTCTCGTATTCGTATAAATTCAATAAGGGCAAGAATGTAAAGAAGCTCGATCGCAAGGTCCAGGTTGAAAGCGACAGTAAGAGCCAGGCGATAGGAAGGTAAAGGTCATT
>CAYLYN010000161.1:0-10702 GCA_964387565.1 uncultured Rikenellaceae bacterium
TCCGGCCGAAGGCGACTTCATTACCAATGGATTGACAATAGAAGTTGGCGGGAAAAGCAAAAATAATCAACAGGTTAAGCATCTGGGTAAATATATAATTGCTTCAGATAATCTTGAAACAGGATCGGGAAACAAGGTACCTGTATGGTTATTTGGGTTTTTATACTAGAATAAACCATGAGTTTTGGAGGATTATTTCATGATTTGTAACTTTACAAATCAAAGATATCTATAATCAATCGGAAATATTCATCTAATATCTTAAACCTATGGCTGTTTTCTTCCTGAAATCAAGAGGGGTATAGCCTGTCACCTTTTTAAATATCTGGATGAAATGTGAAGTATTGGTAAATCCTGAAATATGACATACCTCAGATACAGATTTATCTTCTTCGCTAAGTAGCTTGCAGGCATGAGCTATTCTCAATTCATTCTTAAACCGGGTAAAAGTTTTATTGGTTCTTTGTTTAAAATACCGGCAAAATGAAGGAATGGTGAAACAGGCAATTGATGCTGCCTTTTTGAGAGTAATATCATCCTGAAAATGATCGATCATATAATTATATACTTTATCTAATCTTTCGACGTCACTTGCATATGTTCCACTCCTCACCACAGGAGAGGAAAGGAACTGATATTCCTTACCGGAAGAGATTATTTCAAGTATCGATAACAGAATGGTGATTCTCTTAAATCCTGAGGAAATACAGATTGATTTCATTAAGGAGCTTACCTCTTTAAGAGTTTTCCCGGTTAACCTGATTCCTCTTCCGGATTCATGGATCAGTTTAAGCACATTTCTTGCTTCAGGTAACTGCCAGAAAGGCTCCTGTATAATATCAGCCTTAAAAAGGACATAAATAAATTCAAGGTAAGAATTTTTCCTTCGGGGATACATTTCGTCAAAGTGCCAAAGGTGAGGTACATCCGGGCCTATCATAATCAAAGTTCCCGGGTGAAAGTGTTCAACAGAATTGCCGACAATACGTGTACCTGTTCCCTTCAGAACCAGCAAAAGCTCAATCTCCGGGTGAATATGTAGGGGATTGGCCAGATATTCATATCTGCGGTGTTTGACAAAAATAGATTGATTAATTGTCATTCCTTCTTTCAGATATCGGGGTAACATGTTAAAAATGCAACATTTTATGATAAAAAATCACTACCGAAAATGATCATCAAATTTTAGCTTTGTTTGCAACTGATTATAATCATGAGATATTTGAAAAAAAACCATTATCATTTAAAGCACAATCTAAATGGTAAATATACCAAATTTCACTGAATGAAATTATGTAGAAAACAAGAATTCAATGAACTTACAAATAACTGACTGGATTATTATAGTGGGTTTTTTAACAATTCTGATTTCCATAGGATATTTTTCATCAAAAGGTGCAGGGAAGAGTGCAGATAGTTTTTTCCTTTCGGGCAGGAAAACCACCTGGTGGCTACTGGGCATTTCCATGGTGGCCACAACCTTCTCCTCAAATACACCTAACCTGGTGACAGAAATGGTACGCATCAACGGAGTGGCTTCAAACTGGCTCTGGTGGGCATTTCTGTTGAGCGGAATGTTAACGGTTTTTGTATATGCAAAGTTGTGGAACCGGTCGAAGGTTTTAACAGACAACGAATTTTATGAAATGAGGTATAGTGGCAGACCGGCTGAGTTCCTGAGGGTTTTCCGGGGAATATACCTTGGCGTGTTCTTCAATGTTTTAGTAATCGGGGTGGTTAACCTGTCTTTTATCAAGCTCGCAGGTGTCATGATGGGTGTCAATACTACCATTGCCCTGATTATTGCAGCTGTAATTATATTATTTTATACAGGCCTGGGAGGTCTTAAATCTATCTTATGGACCGATTTTTTTCAATTTTCCTTTGCTATGTTCGGGGCCGTCATAACTGCTGTGTATGCAGTTAAATCCCCCGAGATTGGAAATTTGTCAGGCTTGTTCTCTCATCCGCTGGTAAAGGATAAGCTTAATATGGTTCCCAATTTGTCAGATCCCACTCTTTTTCTTGGTATTTTTTTAATCCCCATTGCAGTTCAATGGTGGGCGGCCTGGTATCCGGGCTCTGAACCTGGCGGAGGAGGCCATGTGGTCCAACGCATTTTATCGGCAAAAAGCGAGAAGCATTCCACCGGAGCAACTTTGTTCTTTAACTTCTTTCACTATGCCATTCGCCCCTGGCCATGGATCATTGTAGGATTGGCTTCGTTAATTATTTACCCTGATGTGCAGTCATTAGCCAATGCTTTTCCGGGTATGAAGGCTCAATATGTGCAGCATGATATGGCATATTCTGCCATAATGCAAAAGGTCCTTCCCGCCGGATACATGGGTATCGCGGTTGCTGCCCTTATTGCTGCTTTTATGTCCACCGTTGCTTCCCTGCTGAACCTGGGAAGTTCATACCTTGTAAATGACGTTTATGGCAGAATAATAAAACAAAATGCTTCCCAGAAGCAACGTGTCCTTGTCGGAAGATTATCAATGGTGTTGTTAATGATAATATCCGTTTTTATTGCTATTTCTTTGAAAAATGCCCTTCAGGCATTTCAATACACACTTATGATAGGAGCTGGTACAGGCCTGGTATATATCCTACGGTGGTTTTGGTGGAGGGTCACTGCCTATTCAGAGATTTCGGCAATGGCGGCAGCTGTGATCTTTTCCTTGTTTTTCATAATACTGGAGAATAATTCCCCTGTGACAGACGGAAAAGTGGATATCCTTGGAATGGTAATTAAACAGGCTTACTGGGACATATTTAAATTTACAGGTATCGAGGTATTGGTTTCATTAACATGGATCTCAGTGTCTTATTTGTCCAAACCAACAGATAAAACCGTTTTACGTGATTTCTACCGGAAAATCAGGCCTGGAGGACCGGGATGGAAAAAGGTTGTGGAAGACGCCGGAAAAGAAGGTATAGAACTTGTGAAAGAAAAGGATCTGAGATGGGATGTGCCTACCGGTATTCTGGCCATGGTACTGGGATCAGTTGCTATCTACAGCATGCTGTTTGCAACCGGTATGTTTCTCTATGGAAAATTACTGAACGGAGTGATCTTCACTGTGATTTTCATCATCTCAGGCTTGCTGATGTTTAAATACTGGAGGCAGATGAAAGAGCTTTAATGAGCCACATTATCCTTTAATACAATTATCATATGACACATAAAGAACGCATGCTGAAATGCATCAGGGGGGAAAGAACCGACCGGCTGCCTTTTACGCCTCGTCTTGATCTGTGGTTTAAGGCTAATAAAAGGGCAGGAACATTACCGGGTAAATACAAAAATGCTTCCCTCGATGACATTATTGCTGATCTGGATGTTGGTTACCATGCTGTCATTCCGGATTTTCAGGATATAGTCTCACCTGATGACATGATAGACAGAGGTATCGGGATATTTAATATCAGAACAATACCTTACCGGACAATCCTCGAAAATGTTACCCGTAAGGTCAGATCAGAGGGTCCTCGCAAATGGGTGGAATACAATACACCTGTAGGGTCTGTAACAACCTGTGAAATATTCACGGAAGAAATGAAAAGGGCTGGTATTACTGCAACTCATGTGGAAAAATATGCAATTGAGAAACCTGATGATTACAAGGTAATCGGATATATTTTTGAAAATATCCGCGTGGAGGAAAATTATTCGGGATACCTTCGGTTTGCTGATTATATTGGTGAACGCGGAATAGCCGTAGGTTATGTAAATGGAGCTGCCTCACCCATGCATTTAATCCTGCGTGCATTGCGACCCTATGATCAATTCTGTTTTGACATGCTGGAAAGGCCGGAACTTGTCCTGGAAACAGCTCAGAAGTTTGAAAGATACTGGGAACAGATGATGTCCGTTTGCGCTGAATCACCTGCCGAAGTCCTATTTATGGGTGGCAATTATGATTCATCTTTAACCTATCCGCCTTTTTATGAAGAGTATCTGATGCCATGGCTCAGGAAATTTGCCGGTGCGCTGCACGCGAAAAAAAAGTACCTTTTAACACATACCGATGGGGAAAACGATGGCTTACTGGATCTGTACCTGGAATCGGATTTTGATATTGCCGACTCCATTTGCCCTTCTCCGATGACCAGATTAAGCTTCAGTGAAATCAGGCAGGTATTTCAGGATAAGATTACCATAATGGGCGGAATACCGAGCACTATCTTACTAACAGATTCTATGTCAGATTATAATTTCAATACCTTTCTGGATCATTTCTTTGAGAATCTGGGCGGGTATAAAAAACTTATTCTTGGCATTTCCGACACAGCCCCTCCAAATACCGATTTCGATCGCATTCTAAAAGTAAAGAAATATACAGACAGCATTCAAATCATGTGACAGCATCAAGAAAAACAAAAATCATGAGTATCAGTAATTATGACAAATTTAATATCATGGATAAAATCCGGCAAACTGTACGGTAATTAAATATGAACAATAATCTGCATAGACTGCTAAACCCGAAATCTGTAGCCTTAATAGGGGTGTCGAAGAATCCTGATAGTTTTGGTTACTCATTTGTTGAAATAGCGCAAAGGTACGGGTATTCCGAAGATCTTTATATTGTTAATCCCAAAGCAGACTTTATTCTGGGACTAAAATGTTATTCAAGTATTCTCGAAATCCCTGATGAGATTGATACTGCAATGATCATAGTTCCAAAACATATTGTAAGTTCTTCGGTTGATGAATGTATAAAGAAAGGTGTAAAAGGTATCGTAATTATCACATCAGGTTTTGCAGAACAAAATGCTGAGGGAAAGAGGCACCAGGAAGAGTTGGTGGAACGGGCAACTCAAAAAGGTATAAGGATAATAGGCCCAAACACCCTGGGATTTTTTAGTGCCCCCTCAAATCTTGATCTTATTATGACGGGATTTATCAGGAAAGGCCATACGGCCCTGATAGCTCAAAGCGGAAATCTCACACAATCTCTTACCTTTCCAGGCGCTCAGCGAGGTCTTGGTTTTAGTTATGTCATCGGTCTGGGCAATCAGGCAGATCTCCAGTTCCATGATCTAATCAGATATCTTCGCGAGGATAATGAAACAAAGGTTATTGCCGTTCACATTGAAGGATTGAGGGATGGAAGGCGATTCATGGAAGAAGTCAGTAAAACGGTGCAGACCAAACCAGTGGTCGTGTTTAAAAGCGGCCGCACAAAAGCCGGTGCTAAGGTTGCATCCACTCATACAGCATCGATTGCAGGTAAGGATGAGATTTACAAGGCTGCTTTTAAGCAATGTGGGGCAATACAGGTTGAAAGTTTCACTGAGTTAACTTCCATACTTTTGGCATTCAGCCAGGGGAAAACTGCTAAAGCCGGCAGAGTGTGTATTTTATCGGAGGGAGGTGGTGATTGCGTGCTGACTACAGATGCATGTATCCGGAAAGGACTGGAACTGCCTGAATTATCAGAACATACTCTGGACCGCTTGAAAAAAGTCATTCCCGGAAATGGATCAGTAGCGAATCATGTTGATCTGGCAGGCTGGGATAATGTAGTTAAGGCAACTGAAATAGTGCTGGAGGATGATTCTGTAGAAGGGATTATAATTGTAGGCGGTTTTGCCGGTAACTTTCATATAAGCCCCAGAGATTTTCTGAAAGAAGAAATTTATGTTAAGCAGATGTGCGAAGTAATAAAGACTGCAAAAAAGCCGGTGGTAATTTATACATACTCTGCGTATAAGGAAAATAAGCTGGTTGAAATTCTCAGGGAAAATAATGTTCCGTTGTATTTAGATCATCATGATGCTGTAAATGCCATGGCTGCACTGGTTAAGTATGAGAAGATAAGGTCAGGAATACAGTACAGGAGTTTTCCGGGTAAATGGAAGAAAGATGGAGAACCGGAGACAGTAATGAATGAATTGAATGCTGGCGGATATATTCCGGAACCTTTTGCCAAACAGATTCTGCATAAATTTAACCTGCCTTTTCCTGAAGAAAAAATGGCCAGAAACAATAATGAAGCAGAGATGTTTGCCGGAGAGATTGGTTATCCGGTAGCACTGAAAGTTGTATCAAAGGATATAGTGCATAAATCGGATGCAGGATGTGTAAAGCTTGGATTAAAAAGCAGCTCAGAAGTAAGGGAAGCTTTCAGCACTATAATTAATAATGCCGTGAGCTTTAACCATGATGCAAATATTTCAGGGGTTCTTGTAAGTAAGATGGATACGGAAGAAGGTGTTGAGATCATCATTGGAGGTATGAATGATCCTGTTTTTGGACCGGTGATCATGTTTGGAATCGGAGGCATATTCGTGGAAGTAATGAAGGATGTTTCATTCAGGATATGTCCGGTTACAGAAACAGATGCCGATGAGTTGATAAGGGAGATAAGTGGTTTCCCTCTGTTGGCAGGTATCCGGGGTAAACCTGTTATGGATATTGACGCTGTCAGGGAAGCTTTGATAAGCGTTTCCAGACTGCTTTTGGAAAATCCACAGATCTCGGAAGTTGATCTGAATCCGGTTAAAGTCCACAGGAAAGGCCTTATGGTTCTGGATGCACGTATGATAACTAAAAATCCTGAGTATTGAACCGGCATATGGCAATGAAATATGATTGAATTAAGCTATTAAAGATTGAATTATTTATAGATGAAAAGCATTGGTCTATATGGGAAAAAGCAACTGGTGATAGAATCCCGGGAGGTAAATTTAAGAGCGCCAGGTTTCAATGAAGTAATAGTAAAGATTCATGCCTGCGGAGTTTGCGGTACAGATATAAATTTCCTTACCCAATGGACTGGTGATGCAATGCCTCTGGGCCACGAAATTGCCGGGGAAGTAATTGAAACCGGGGAAGGTGTAAAAGATTTTAAACAGGGCGATCGTGTGATTGTCGAAGATTGTTCCATGTGTGGAACATGTGTTAATTGTAAAAACGGCAGATCTGACTTATGTATCAATATGTTTGGCCTTGATGGACAGTCCGGGATGGGTCAATATATGCGCGTGAGGTATACCAACCTTGTAAAATTTGAAGGACTTGATTATATTATTGCCTGTCTTACCGAACCATTGGCAGTATCACTGAACTCTGTGTTGCACGCGGATATACCTTTAAACGGCAGCGTTGCTGTAATAGGATGCGGCCCTCTGGGCCTGATGTCAGCCGGAATTGCAAAACTCCGGGGTGCCGGGTTTGTTGCAATAAGTGAGATCAATACCACTAGCAGATCGGGAAAGGCCAGGATGAAAATGGCAGAAAAACTTGGCGCAGATATGGTTATCAATTCCGGGAAAGAAAATATTGAAAAAGTGATAAAGGATAAATTCCCGGGAGGAGTTGACCGGGTGATAGTCAGCGCTCCTCCTGAAAGCATTAACGATGCAGTAAAGATAACCAGTTATGGCGGTATTGTAACATTCTACGGACTGCATTTCGGGGGCAGGAATATTGTAAACATTGATATTAATAATCTGATATTTAAAAAGATCACACTTCGTCCATTTTTTGCGGAACCTGCTATTAATTTCAATACCTCTCTTGAATTAATAAAGAAAAACCTTATCCCTGCAGAGGAGATAATTACTCACCGGTTTGGATCCAAGGATGCTAAAGCCGGTCTGCATGACATGATTGAAGGTTCGGAACCTGTTATTAAAGCGGTAATATTACCTGATTCTTAAGTAATAAGTATTAATCAGTTTGTTAATTTAATAAACAAGGATATGAGAATTGATAATCATGTACATATTGGATTTGATCCGTTATTTTATCTGCAGGGCTGGTCGCCATACTGTGCTGATATTCCAAGGCTTTTAAATGAGTCTGCCGGATCAGGAATCGATAACTATGTTGTTTTCCCATTTATTGCCTATATGGATCTGGACATGGAAAAGCTCCGACAGAATCAGATTGAACTTTCCGGTGCTGAGGGAGCGGTTCCGTATAAATTTGAAAACTGGCGCTTGTGCACTGATATAATGCGTTGTCCTGATGATTTGAGGCGCCGTTTCTGGCCATTTCTTATAGCTGATCCTTCACGTAAGCCAATTGAACAAATACAGGAGTGGAAAAAACTTCCACCTGATTACCATGTTTACGGGATCAAGTTCCAGACCCACACTATTAAATCGCCGATTCTCTCCCTGCTTGAAGAAGGCTCCTGTATGCTTGACTATGCCGAAGAGAATAATCTTTCGTTACTTATACACACCAGCACACATCCGGATGATAAATGGTCGCAATGTTCCGATATTCTCCGGATTGTGGAATCCCGACCGGCAATTCGCTTTGTTCTTGCGCATGCCTGCTGCTTCCACCATGGTTTTCTTAACAGGGCAGCAGAACTCCCTAATGCCTGGTTCGACAGTGCAGCTCACGTAATACGGTGTGAATGCGCAGTACGAAATATGCTCTCAGTAGCAGTTGCTGAAGAAAGGTTTCCGTCGGACTATACCAACCCGGAGAGAGTATTGGAGGACCTTGCAACAGCATACCCCGGCAAGTTGATATGGGGTAGCGACTCTCCATACTATTCCATTGAATACAGCAGGGTAAATATACGTGGTTCATACCAGCGCGATGTGGCATGTCTGAATGCTCTCAGTGAAGATGTGCGTGACCGCATAGCCCGGCGCAATACACTTGCATGGCTGGGTCAGGATGAAGAACCAGGTCGTATCCTGTAATTAATTCACAACTAAACAAGGAAGAGAAATATGAGTTTAAAGGGTAAAACTGCAATTATTGGTTATGGTGAGACAGAATTTGTAAAGTTTAAAAATGCAGATAACAGATCAAGTTTTTCAGAACAGTGTAATGCAGCCATTCTGGCAATAAAAGATGCAGGTATCAACAAAGATGACATTGATGGACTGGTTGCCATACCACCTCTTGATGTAGGTGTCAGCTGGTCGATGGATATTTCAGAGTATCTCCAGTTAAAGCTCAGTTTCATTGACAATCTCTATTTTGGAGGAGCAGCCGGCAATGCGGCTATTCTTTATTCAGCAGCAGCAATAAATGCAGGATTGTGTAAAACGGTATTGCTGGTCGGTGGCTCTTCCATGGATCCAAAACTCATACCGGATCATGGATCAGAATATTCAGTGCCTTTTGAACGCGATTTTGACACTATTTATGGCCCTATGGGCGACAATTCAGCATATGCATTGATTAAACAAAGATACAAATACGAATTTAATGCAAAGGAGGAACATATTGCCCAGGTTGCAGTAAATGCACGGTATCACGCATCAAAGTTTCCCAATGCTCTTTTAAAGAGTCCTTTAACCGTAGATGACGTTATGAACTCCAGAATGATCTGCGACCCGCTTCGTTTATTTGAGATTGTTATGCCTTGCACAGGGGCTTGCGCTTTAATACTTACTTCTACTCAATTTGCCAGACAGTTAAAAAAGAATCCTCCGGTATTTTTGCTCGGCGGCGGACAGAGTATTGACAGAGGTATGTGGACACCAGTCTATGGCAGGAATCGCTCCTTAACCACATCTCCTATTAAGCATGCCGCAGAACAGGCATTTAAAATGTCCGGACTAACGATCAGGGATATGGACTTTTTGCAATTGTACGATTGTTACACAATAACTGTTATTATAGCCCTTGAAGATATAGGATGCTGTGAAAAGGGCAAAGGTGCTCAGTTCGTTGCAGAAACAGACCTTACTTATAAAGGGGAGCTACCCCTGAACACCGACGGAGGTCAGTTGGGAAGGGGTCAGCCATACGGAGCCTGCCATTTTGTACATACCATCGAGGCAGCAAGACAATTAATGGGAAGGGCAGAAGCACTGCAGGTAAAAGGTGCAAGATTTGGACTTGTTAATGGCAATGGCGGGGCAATGGCAAATGAATGCACAATTATATTAGGAAATGATATACCTTGAAATATACCTGAATCAGAATTATGATGGAAACAAATAAATACATAAAACCATTACCCGAAGTTGTACCTGAGTTTGCAGAATACTGGAAGGCTGCAAGGAAACATGAACTGATATTTCAAAAATGCAGGTCTTGCGGAGAGAAAATATACTTTCCCCGGATTATTTGCCACAGGTGTTTATCAGGTGATCTGGAATGGTTCAGATCAACCGGTCAGGGTATTGTCTATAGCTATACAATAATTCATCAGGCTTCACATGAGAGCTTTGCCCCTGATGTACCCTATGTTTATGCTATTATAGAACTTCATGAAGGCGTCAGAATGATATCAAATATATTAAACATCAATCCTTCACTGGTAAAAATCGGGATGAAGGTTAAAGTGGTTTTTGAAGATGTCAACAATATAATTGGCATCCCCAGATTTGAACCGTATTGATATTTGCAAAATGATCACCCCTGCCATCACTGTCACACAACGACACTTTAGCTGACGTGTTATTTCAGTCTCCTGTCTCCCCTTATCCCACTCTCCCCTTCTAAATATTATATCGCGGTATCTTCATAACCTCCCCGTCCCTGAGTGCGGACTGATGGGCAACTATTCCTGAAACAGTCATATTCAAAGCGACTGCAATATTCACAAGAGGTGTTTTATCAAGGATGACAGACTCCACAAAATTATTCATCAGGTAACCATGAGAACCACCATGACCACCGGCTGGAACCCCTGGAGGAAGAGCCGGCTTCCGGACTTCAGGAAGATCTTTTACAAGTCCCTGATATTTTCCATAATAAGAACCCTTT